>DASRQW010000545.1 GCA_035696245.1 Longimicrobiaceae bacterium
CCGGCGTGGCGGGCGCGCGAAGCAGGCCGGAGTGGATCCCGACGCCGGGCATCCGCCCATTCGGGAAGAACATCTTTCTGGAGATTGAACCGATGAGCCGTTCCCTCGAGAAGCTGACCACCGAGGTGATGGAGCTGCCTCGCCCGGACCGCGCGCACCTCGCGCAGAAGCTCATCGAGAGCCTGCACGACACGACGGATGAAGATTCCGCCGAGGTGGAGCGCGCCTGGGAAGAAGAGCTTGGCCGCCGGTGGGCGGAAATCGAAGCCGGAACGGCCAAGCTGGTCCCGGGCGAGGTCGTTTTCGCGATGCTGCGAGAACGCCTCCGCCGCTGAGTTCCGCATGCACTCGGTATTATCGTCCGACCAGGGGAGACGATGCCTGCCGGAGCGCGCCGCCCTTCCCGCAGCAGCCCACGCAGGTGGGCTTCGTGCCGTCGTAGCCCGCGGGTTCACCCGCCAGGCGGTGCCGCCCGCACCGTGATTCGCGGATCGCGTGGAACGACGAAGGGCCCGCCATCACCCGGCGGGCCCTTCGTGCATCTACCGATCACGCATCCACCGATCCCTCGGTCGTGCCGCGGCCAACGGGATTACGCCTTCGCGGCGACGCGCTTGAGCTTCTCGCCGACGGTGGCGATCATGCCGGCGAAGGACTTGGCGAACTTCTCCACGCCTTCCACCTGGAGCTGCTCGGTCACGGCGTCCAGGTCGATGCCAAGCTCGGCCAGCGTCGCCAGCTCGGCGCGGGCGCGGTCCATGTCCGCATCCACGGTGCGGCGGGCGACGCCGTGGTCGGCGAAGGCCTTCACGGTCGCGAGCGGCATCGTGTTCACCGTGTCGGGCCCGATCAGCTCCTCGACGTAGATCACGTCGCGGTACTCCGGGTTCTTGGTGCTGGTGCTGGCCCACAGCGGCCGCTGCACCTTGGCGCCGCGGTCGCAAAGCCGCTCCCACCGCTCGCCGGAGAAGATCTCGCGGAAGCGCGCGTACGCCATCTTCGCGTTGTCCACCGCCGCGCGCCCCATCACCGACCTGATCCGCTCCTGCTTCGCCGGGTCAGTCTCCGCCTTCAGCATCTCCGCCAGCTTCGCGTCTACCGCCACGTCCACGCGCGAGACGAAAAACGACGCGACGGAGTTGACGTGGTTCAGCGCGCCGCCGGTCTCCGCGCGCCGCTCCAGGCCGCGCAGGTAGGCCTCCATCACCTTCTCGTAGTTGGCGAGCGAGAAGAGCAGCGTGACGTTGACGTTGATGCCCTCGGCGATCAGCTGCTCGATGGCGGGGATGCACGGCGCGGTGCCCGGCACCTTGATCATCACGTTGCGCCGCCCCAGCGCGTGCCACAGCCGCCGCGCCTCCTCGAGCGTCGCGTCCGCGTCGTCCGCCAGCTCCGGCGACACCTCGAGCGAGACGAAGCCGTCGTTGCCGTCGGTCGCGTCGAAGACGGGGCGGAACACGTCGGCCGCGGCGCGGATGTCTTCCAGCGCCGCGAGCTCGTACACCTTCCCGGCCGTGGCGCCTTCCTCGGCCGCGTCGAATGCGGCGTCGTAGTCGGTGCTCTTGCCGATGGCCTCCTCGAAGATCGAGGGGTTGCTGGTCACGCCGCGCAGGTCGTACTCCGCGATCATGCGCTCCAGCTCGCCGTCCTCGATGATCCCGCGGCGGATGTAGTCCAGCCACACGCTCTGCCCCTGCTCGTGGAGCTGGTGGATGGGCGTCTTGTTCTCTGCCATGTCGCTATCTCCTCGCGGACGTGCCGCGCTGCTCGTTCGTCGGTGTCGCTCCCGGCCCGCGGCGCGGGTCAGGCCTTCTCGTCGGTCCCGTGCTTGGCGGGCCCCGCAGCTTCCTTGCCGGACTCGCTGCCGGCGTCCTTGCTGCCCAGCCCCAGCACGGAGCGCGCCTTGGCGGCCACGTTCTCCACGCTGAAGCCCAGCTCCTGGAACACGCGCTTGGCCGGGGCCGACGCGCCGAAGTGGCTGATGCCCACGACCTCGCCGTCGGTGCCCACCCACTGCGCCCAGCCCATGGGGCTCGCAGCCTCCACCGCCACGCGGGCGCGGACGTCCGGCGGCAGCACCTCGTCGCGGTACGCGCGGTCCTGCCGCGCGAACAGCGTCCAGCTGGGCATGCTCACCACGCGCGTCCCGATCCCCTCCGCCTGCAGCGCGTCGCGCGCCTCCATGCAGAGTGCGACTTCCGAGCCCGTGCCGATGAGGATGACGCGCAGGTCGCCCTCGGCCTCGGCGAGGACGTAGGCGCCCTTCCGCAGGCCGGACGCGGCGCCGTACTTCGTGCGGTCCTGGTGCGGCAGGGCCTGGCGGGTGAGCGCCATGAAGAGCGGCCCCTCGTTGTGCTCCATCGCGTAGCGCCACGCCTCGGCCGTCTCGTTGGCGTCGCACGGGCGCAGGTCGACGAGGCCGGGGATGGAGCGCAGCGCCGCCATCTGCTCGATGGGCTGGTGCGTGGGCCCGTCCTCACCCAGGCCCACGGAGTCGTGCGTGAAGACGTACACGGCGGGCTGCTCCATCAGCGACGCCAGCCGGATGGGCGGGCGCATGTAGTCGCTGAAGATGAGGAAGGTGCCGCCGTACACGCGCACGCCGCCGTGCAGCAGCATGCCGTTCATCAGCGAGCCCATGCCGTGCTCGCGCACCCCGAAGTGCAGGTTGCGCCCGTCGAAGCTGCCCGGCTCGAAGTCGCCCGCGCCGTCGATGTGCGTCAGGTTCGACCCGGCCAGGTCCGCCGAGCCGCCCATGAGCCACGGGACGTGCTTGGCGATGGCGTTGATGGCCTTGCCGCTGGCGGCGCGCGTCGCGATGGGCTTGTCCTCCGCCGTCCACGCGGGCAGCTCCGCATCCCACCCTTCCGGCAGCCGGCGCTCCAGTGCGGCGGAGAGCGCTTCGGCGAGCTGAGGCTCGGCGGCGGCGTAGGCGTCGAAGCGCTTCTGCCACTCGGCCTGCATTTCCCGGCCCCGGTCGCCCGCGCGCCGCATCTCCGCCAGCGCCTCTTCGGGCACGAAGAACGGCTCGGTAGATGGCCAGCCGAGCGCCTTCTTGGTGGCTACGACCTCGTCCGCGCCCAGCGCCTCGCCGTGCGCCTTCTCGCTCCCCGCCTTGTTGGGCGACCCGTATCCGATCACGGTCCGCACGCCGATCATCGACGGCCGCGGGTCGGCCTTGGCGCGCTCGATGGCCGCGTCCAGCGCCTCCAGGTCGTTCACGTCCTCGATGCGGTCGGTATGCCAGCCGTACGCGGCGAAGCGGCCCAGCACGTCCTCGGTGAACGCCAGGTCGGTGCTGCCCTCGATTGTGATCTTGTTGTCGTCCCAGAAGTAGACGAGCTTGCCCAGGCCCAGGTGCCCGGCGACGGACGCCGCCTCGGACGCGACGCCCTCCATCAGGTCGCCGTCGCTGGCGATGCAGTAGACGGTGTGGTCCACGGGCTTGTGCGCGGGCGTGTTGAAGAGCGCGGCGAGGTGCGCCTCCGCCATGCCCATGCCGATCCCGTTCGCGACGCCCTGGCCGAGCGGCCCCGTGGTCGTCTCCACGCCGCGCGTGAGGCCGTATTCCGGGTGGCCGGGCGTCTTGCTCTCCCACTGCCGGAAGCTCTTCAGGTCGTCCAGCGTGAGCCCGTAGCCGGTGAGGTACAGCATCGAGTAGAGGAGCATCGACGCGTGGCCGCACGACAGCACGAAGCGGTCACGGTCGGGCCAGTGCGGGTCGGCCGGGTTGTGGCGCAGGTGGCGCGTCCAGATCACGTAGGCCAGCGGCGCGAGCGCCATGGGCGTGCCGGGGTGCCCGGAGTTGGCGGCCTGCACCGCGTCCATCGACAGCGTGCGGATGGTGTTGATGCACAGCTGGTCGAGCGCGGCGCGCTCGGGGGTGCCGGTGTCGGCCATCGGATCTACCGCTCCATGTGGTTGGTCATGTCGTGCGCGTGCTCGCCCGCCTCGAACTCCGCCAGCAGCGCCTCCAGCCTGCGCTGCCGCCCGCGGAGGCGCGCGTGCTGGGCGCGGCGCTCCTCGCGCGGCTCGTGCTTCTCGCCGCGGTCGTCGGGCGCGTCGTCCAGGTGGGAGATGTGGCCCAGCCGCTCCAGCATCACCAGCGCCGCGCCGCGGGCCGTCGCCTCCGCCTCGGCCGAGAGGCGCAGCGGGCGGCCCAGGACGTCCGCAAAGAGCTGCGCCCACGCGGCGGACGCATGCAGCGCGCCGCCGTCCGCCACCACCGTGTCCGCAGTGCCGAAGGCGCGCTCCAGCGCCTCGAGCGCGTCGGCGGTGCGGTAGGCGACGGCCTCCATGCACGCGTGCACGACCTGCGCGGGCGTGGTCGCGGCGCCCAGGCCGGCGATGCAGGCGTGCGGCGCGTCGTCTGCCGCGGGCGGCCGCTCGCCCACGAGCGAGGGATCGACCGTCAGCCCGTGCGATCCCGGCTCCATCTCCGCCAGCACGGCCTCCAGCTCCGCGGGCTCGGGCAGACGCAGCGTGGCGTGCAGCCAGGCGAAGACGTTGCCGCCGTTGGAGAAGGCGCGCCCGAACACCGCGCGCCGCCCGTCCAGCCGGTAGCACCACAGCCCCGGCGGCACCTCCACCGTCTCCTCCTCCCGCAGCACGCGCACCGCGGCGGAGGTGCCCACGGTGAGCGCCGCGCTCCCTCGTGTCGCCGCGCCGCTGCCGACCGTGGCGCACGCACCGTCGCCCAGCGCGGGCAGCCACGGCACGTCCGCCAGCGAGGGCCAGCGGCGCGCGAAGTCGGGGGCGAGGCCGCGGAACGGAGCGTCGGTGTCCACCAGCGGACTGAGCATCGACTCGTCCACGCCCACGGCGGCCATCATCTCCGCGTCCCACGCAAGGCGGTGCAGGTCGAAGAGGCCGGTGCCGGACGCCATGGAAAACGAGCAGCGGCGCTCGCCGAAGAGGCGCGCCGCCAGCAGCTCGCCGACCGACATCCACCCGGCGGCGCGGGGGAAGCTATCGCCGCCCTCGCCATGCAGCCAGAGCAGCTTGGCGGCAGGGTAGCTCCCGTGCACGAAGCAGCCCGTGCGGCAGTGCACGCCGTCCACGTCCACCCGCTCGCGCAGCTTCGCCGCGGCGCCGCGGGCCCGCGTGTCGCCCCAGCCGAACAGCGGCGTCACGCACGCGCCGTCCGCGCCGACGCCCACGAGGCTGTGCCAGAACGTGTCGATGCCCACGCCCGCGATCTCCACCTTCGACCCCGCCGCCGCGGCCACCGCGTCGTCCAGCGCGCCGACGCAGTGCCCGATCACCTCGTCGGCGCTGACGGTCATACCGCCGTCGGGCGTGGCGTCCCAGCCGTACTCGCGGCGGGCGGCGGGGCCCACGCTGCGGCCGCGCGCGTCGTACAGCTGCGCGCGCACGGACGAGCTGCCCACGTCCAGCGCGAGCACGCACGGCCCCGCATCTCCCGCACCCACCATCTCCCCGGGCGCCGCTGCCGTACCGGGATGCGCGCTCCGCACCCCCGCCGCGGGCGAGCGGGTCACGGACGGCGGGTCGGGGAGGCGGCGAGAGGTCGTCATGGGCGCGACAATGTATCGTTCGGCGCGAGCGGGGGGGAGGGGCCCTCACCCGCTCGCGGGGCTCGCCTGCCCTCCCCTCGCAAGCGGGGGAAGGAACGGCGGTGGAGCATGCTGGGCCGGCCGTGCTTTCCGAGTGGCCTCCTCGCTGCTGACGCGCCAGCGGACTCGCGCTGCGCGCTGCGGTGGGGCATCAAGCGAGATGGACGTGGGCGGCTGCCTTCCGGCGGACTGCGAGACGGGCGGATCGCGAAGGTGCTGCGGCAGCAGCCCGCGCAGGCGGGCTTCGCGCCGTTGTAGCCCGCGGCTTCAGCCGCCAGGGCGACGCCGCCTCCAATCATCTCCCGATCCGCTGACCATCTCCCGGTACCGGTACCGATCTCCGATCCGCCAACCATCTTCCGATCCATCGACGATCTCCGATCCGTCCAGCCGCCATCTTTCCTCGCGCCCGGCCGATCATCCTCCGGCTTCACCGACCATCTCACGACCCTACCGGCCATCGTCCGCCACTGCCGAGCACGCGAGCATCTTTCCGCAGGCGAGCACCTCTCCGAAACGAAAAGGCGGGGTGCCCCGTGATCGCTCACGAGGCACCCCGCTCGTCGCTCATCCAGCGGCTGCGTCAGAGGTTGCTGCCGCCGGTGCCGCCCGTGCCCGACGTGCCGCCGCGGCGGCGCGAGCCGTAGAAGCGGCTGTCGTCGAACGAGTCGTGGTCGTAGAAGCTGTCGCTGCTCCCCGACGTACCCGATGACGACCCCATGCCGCCCGACGCACCCATCCCCGACGACGAGCCCGAACCCGAGGCGCTCATCCCGGAGGTGGAGCCGGTCCCGGACGCGCTCATCCCCGACGTCGAACCGGTGCCGGACGAGCCCATGCCCGAGGACGAGCCCATCCCGCTGCCCGAGCCCGTGGCGCCCATTCCCGCCGACGAGCCGGTGCCCGTAGCGCTCATCCCCCCGGTGGTGCCCATGCTGCTGGAGCCCAGCCCCCCCGCCGACCCCAGCCCCGCGTCGGCCGCCGAGCCGATGCCCGACGAGCCCATGCCGGCGCTGCCTGTGCCGGCCGAGTACGACGTGCCGGTGTCCCTGCTCGTGGCACCGGTCGCGGCGGTGTAGGACGAGCCGGTGCCCATCCCGCTGGTGCCGGTGGATCCCGTCGCGCCCATCGACGTGCCGGTGCCGGCGGAATACGACGAGCCCGCGTCCGACCCGCCCAGCGCGCCCGTGCCGGCCGAGTAGCCCGTGCCGCTCGTGCCCAGGTCCGACGTGTCCGAGAGCCCGCCACCCGCCATCAACCCGCTCGTCGACGCCGTGTCGCCGCGGCTGAACGAGTCGCGCACGCTCGTCTCGAAGTCGCGGGTGAGCGGCGTGTGGTCGTACGCGGGCAGGCCGGTGAGGTCGCTGGCGGCCAGCGAGTCCACGATCACCTTGTCGCCCTGCTCGTCCAGGCGCGCGTAGCCGATGGGGATCAGCACGTGGCGGTCGGTGGCGCCCGCCACCATGCCGTCGTCCACGTCCACGTCCAGGTAGCGGACCTTCATGGCCCCCGTGTCGATGAGCAGCTCGTCGACCTCGCCGATCTTGCGGCCGTCCGAGGCCATCACGTCCCACCCTCGCACGTCCGGATCGCCGTCGGCGACCTTGAAGTCGTCCAGCTGGTCGAGCGGAACCACCCGGTCCATGTCGTTGTTCGCCATCGGCTTAACCCTTTCGCTCGTGCCCCGGGACCTCGCCTCGCGGAAGAGCGGGCGGGTCCGGAGCGGTTGCCGCTGTACAGGGCGCGACCGCACGCCCCTCCCTCGTCTCCGGAGCCCACCCCCTATGCAACCCCCGTTCCAGATGGGCGTGGCGCAAGCTTGGCAGGCGCCTTGCAAACTGTTTACAAACGTTGTACAAACCGGTAGGTTGCGAGCGTGGCGTGGAGGGCTCGGAACCAGGGCGTCCGAACCACGCGGGGACGCGCTACGGACCCTTTGCCCGGCACCCTACATCACCGAGGGAGAGAACTCACGATGCAGCAGGCGACCACCACCACCGGGACCACTGCCGACGTCTTCCAGCGGGCCGACGTGCTCAGCGAGGCGGAGCTGGACACGCTGCCCATAGGCATGATCCAGCTGGACCGCGAAGGCACCGTGCTCAAGTACAACCAGACGGAGTCGGACCTCACCAGCGTGAACAAGGCCGACGCGGTGGGGAAGAGCTTCTTCGACGAGGTGGCGCCGTGCACGAAGGTGCAGCAGTTCTACGGCCAGTTCCTGGAGGGCGTGGAGAAGCGGAACCTGCACACGGTGTTCAACTACGAGTTCAAGTTCCGCGACGGGCGCCGCAAGGACGTGGTGATCAGCATGTTCTACAGCGCCAGCACCGACACCGTGTGGGTGCTGGTGCAGCGGCCGTAGGTGCGGCACGGACTTCGCAGCGAACGCCTGTGCCCGGCGCATGGTCTGGCCGTGTAACGGGCATGGGTAGGAAGGTTGGATGAGGAACGGGCGGGCGCTTCGCAGTTCCGGGAGCGCCCGCCCTTCGTTCGTGCGCTTCAGGGAACCGGGACGACGGAGGGACGATGGAGGGACGGCGGTGGCTGCGGCGGCTGGGGTTCGCGGTGAAGGTGGCGGGGCGCGAGGGACTGAAGAGCAACGACGCCCGCAAGTGGCGCTCGGGTCCGCACCTCTCCGTCTCCATCGGCTACTTCCGCGCGATCCTGGACTACCTGGACGAGATCGACGTGCGGATGTACCGCATCTCGTCGGACTTCGCCCCGTACTGCACGCATCCCGAGATGCCGCAGTTCCACGGCCAGGTCGGCGAGTGCGCGCGCGACCTGGCGGACGTGGGCCGCATCGCACGCGAGCGCGGCATCCGCCTGTCGCTGCACCCGTCGCAGTACGTGCTGCTGAACGCGCTGGACCCCGCCATCACCGCCAAAGGCATCGCCGACGTGAATTCGCAGGCGGCGCTGCTGGACGCGATGGAGCAGGGACCCGAGGCCGTGGTCGTGCTGCACCTGGGCGGCGCGTACGGCGACAAGGACGCGGCGCTCAAGCGGTTCGAGGAAGGCTACGCGCGGCTGTCGGAAGCAGGCCGGCGCCGGCTGGTGATCGAGAACGACGAGACCGTCTACACGGTGCAGGACTGTCTCCGTGCGCACGACGCCACGGGCGTGCCGCTCATCTTCGACCACCAGCACCACCACCTCAACCCCGGCACCATGGCGATGCCGGACGCGGCGCGGGCGGCCCTCGCCACCTGGCCGGCGGGGGTGATGCCCAAGGTCCACTTCTCGTCGCCCAAGCTGGACACGCGCATGGTGCTGAAGGGCGGCAAGGAGGTCCCTGCCCCGCCACTCCTGTCGCAGCACGCCGACTACGTGCACCCGTGGGAGTTCGCCGCCTTCCTTCGCGACGTCGGCCCCATCCCCTTCGACGTGATGCTCGAAGCCAAGATGAAGGACGCCGCCCTCCTCAAGCTCCGCACCGACCTCACCCGCTACAACCTCTGGTGACCGGGAGATACCGCCCGACCCAACCACTTGTAGGGGTGCGATTTATCGCATCCGCACCCTCCGTAGCCCCGACATCACGGCCCCGCCCCGCATCTCCCCCAGCGCCGTTCCGAGGATGCGGCTCCGGCACGGCCTACGACGACGGGGCGAAAGATAGAAGAAGAAGCGCCCGCCGCCCGACCGAGCAGCGGGCGCTTTCCGCGTCCGTTCATCATCCGTCCTACCCTTCGGGCACCCAGCGAGCGCTCACCCGTGCCCGGCTCCGTGCGGCGATGCAGGATCTGCCCGCCCTTCGGTCATCGCGCCGACCGGTGGAAGCACCTCCAGCACGAGACTGCCCTCTCCGGCGCCCGAGAGCACGTAACGCGCGCCGGTCTCCACGCGCTCGCCGGGCGCGACCTCCACCCGCAGCTCCGCGGAACGGAGCGGGCCGAGCTGCACGTTCACCGTGTGCGATCCCGGCCGCAGCTCCGCCCAACCCGGGCGGTCACGCGCTCGCCGCCCGCCCAGCACCGAGCCGTCCATGACCACCACGACGCCACGAGAGTGCGCGGGCACCAGCCGGTGATCCGCCCACCAGACGGCGATGCCAGTGCGGCCTTCCGTCCATTCAGCCCACTCCTCGCGCCACGCCATGAGCGGGTCGATGGCGAACTCGTCGTGCAGCAGCAGCATGGGATAATCCTGCTTGGCGCCCATCCACTCGTCCCAGCTCCACTTCACCGCCAACAGCATCCCCACGGTCACGCCTACCAGCGTGCCTACGAGCATCGGCGCGGGAGCGCCCGCCGCGCCGTACACCGCGACTGCGCCGGCCACCCCGCCCACGGCCCCGAACGCCCGGCCCGCGGCCGACTTGCACCGGTGCATGACCCACTCGTCGCGGGTGTGGGCGAGCTTGTGCAGGGCCTTCCCCAAGGCCGTGGTGTCGGTGAAGAGCCCACGGTGCTCCGGAGCGACGGGGTGCTGTACGCGGGTCATGGCCGCCCCTTCCCGCCTGAGCCGGGCACGTCCCCGCCCTCGCCGTCCGCGAGGAAGAGCGAGTCGGCGATGCCGGCGACCTCCTCCGCGTGGCGCCACTCGCTCTGGAGCCCCGCCAGCTCCTGCTGGAGCGCGTGCTGCTCGGATTGCTCGCTGCACGCCATCTCCAGGGAGAGCAGCACCTCGCCCGGAAGCCGGGCCATCAGCGTCACCTCATCGAACCCGGAGCGGTCCCGCAGCCGGAGCACCTTCTCCGCGACGCTGCCGAAGTACGACGCCACCCCACCCGCCCGGTCGATCCGCTCCACGGCCGCGTCCACCGTCTTCACGCTGCCGCCCAAGTGGTTGATGCGCGCCAGCAGCGGGCGCGCGGCCGCCACCGCTGCGTAGCCGGAGAAGTACGACACGCCTCGCGTGTGCGGCACGCGCAGCTCCCACCGGCCGGTTTCGTCGACGTCGTCGAACGACACCTCCTTCACCGCCTCGCCGCGCAGCGCCAGCGTCCCGCCGCCGGGCACGGGCACGCGCGTGATGCGCAGCCGCGAGTCGTAGAACCGCCACGCGGCTCCCGCGCCGTAGTAGGCGACCTGCCCGCCGGGCACGCGCGACCCGGCGAAGGCCAGGCCGAGACCGACCGCGCTGCTTACGTTGCTGCGGAAGCTCGCGCGCTTCATCCGCCTGACGAGCTGGTCGCCGTAGCGCCAGAACGCCAGCTCCCGCCGCTCCGGCCGCCCGATGCGCACCATCTCCATCCCGTCGTCCAGCCGCGCGAGCGAGACGTTGTCGCTAGACGCCAGCATGCCGTGGCGGGGGAAGATGCGCTCGCAGTCCTCCAGCACCTCCCAGCGCTCCTCCAGCGGCGCCAGGTTCCAGCGGCGGCAGCGCGGGCACACCACCCACAGCCGCCCGCGTTCCGCGTCGAACGCGATGCGGCGGCCCACGGGAAATCGCTCGATCCGCTGGTTCGCGCCCAGCGGGCCGTGGCAGAAAAGGCAGGTGGAATACAAGCGAGAAGACGAAAGAGGAGAGGGGATGACGGAGAAGAGCCGCAGCCGGCCGGAACCGCGCATCAAGAATGGACTGGGGATGCAAATCCGAGGATGAACAGCTCCGCGCGCTACCACGATAGACTGCTCGCTCGATGAGGCTTATCGAGGTGGAGCTGACGAAAGCGACGCCGCGCGAGATGCAGCATCTCGCCGGTGGGCGTTCAGGCTCGCGGTTGGATGAGGTCCCAGCGGTTGCCGTACAGGTCCTCGAACACGGCGACGGTGCCGTACGGCTCGCGGCGCGGCGCTTCCACGAAGCGGACGCCCGCCGCCTGCATCCGCGCGCGGTCGCCGTGGGAGTCGTCCGTCTCCAGGAAGAGGAAGACGCGCCCGCCCGCCTGCCGCCCGACGTACGACGCCTGCACCTCGTCCGCAGCCCTGGCGAGCAGCAGCCCGCCAAGCGAGCCACGCGGACGCACCACGACCCACCGCTTCCCACCGCCTTGCGGCGCATCTTCCGCCAGCTCGAAGCCGAGCGCATCGACGTAAAACGCGATCGCCTCGTC
>DASRQW010000546.1 GCA_035696245.1 Longimicrobiaceae bacterium
AAGCTGCTCCTCGACGTACTCCAAGGTGACGCCGTCCTTCCCGAAGGAGACACGCTTCATCCGCCGCGGCGGCTCGTCCCAAGCATAGAATCGGTAAGTGTGTAGCACCCGACGAATCAGGTAGCCGATGCCCAAGATCGCGAGCAGGAGCGCGAGCAGAAGCACGACGGTCCCGCCCATCCTGACCAAATCCGTCCAGATACCATCCTTCGGTACGAACGAAAGCCAAGAGGGCAGGCCGGTGTTGTCGGTAAGAGCCGGAGAGAGATGGGGCCGCGGCACGAGTATCTGGGCGGACTTGAGGCTGAACGTGTCAGCCAACGGCTCCGCAGGCCCGATGGTGGCTTGCATTGAGAACGCAGGGTGTGGTAGTCGGCGGATCATCCAATCTGCAGTGCGGACAATGTGACCTTCTACGCGTGCCCTGACAACTCGCCAGGGTCCGTTAGTCCGCGGCGACAAGTCTCCCGGCCTGCTTCCAGTTCACGGCTCCGGCGTGGCCATCGCCAGGAGCTCGGCGGGGTGGAGGGCGCGGCGACCGTCGCAGAAGTCGCCGATCTGGGTGCGGCAGGAGTAGCCCGGGGCGACGACGAGGTCGTCCGGCGCGGCGCCGCGGACGGCGGGGAAGAGGACGCGCTCGCCCGCGGCCTTCGACACATCGTAGTGCCCCTTCTCGTACCCGAACGAGCCGGCCAGCCCGCAACATCCCGAATCCAGCACCGTGAAGTCCAGCCCCTCGACCCGCCCCAGCACCTCCGTCGTCGGGCCCATGCCGACGATGGCCTTCTGGTGGCAGTGGCCGTGGACGACGGCGCGGCGGTCCAGGCGCCCAGGCCGGTAGTCCGGGAGCGCGGCGAGGAACTCCTCCAGCATCACTGAGGCGCCGGCCAGCGCCTTCGCGCGGGGGTCGCGGACGAGGTCGGGCAGCTCGTCGCGCAGGGTGAGGATGCAGCTGGGCTCGACGCCGACGACCTGCGCGCCCGCCTCCACGTCCGGCATCAGCGTGTCCAGCAGCGTCTGCTGGAGGGCGCGGCCGTGATCCAGCAGGCCCTTGCTGACGGCGGCGCGCCCGCAGCAAACCTGGCGGTCCGGCAGCTTCACGCGGAAGCCGGCGCGCTCCAGCACCGTCACGGTCGCGGCCAGCGGGCCGGGCTGGAAGAAGTTGTGGAAGGTGTCGTCGAGGAGCACGACCACCGGCCGCCCCGCATCTCCCGAAACCTCGCGCTTGGCGAACCAGCGGCGGAAGGGCTGCGGCGCCAGCTCGGGCAGCTTGCGGCGCGGGTCCACGTGCGCGGCGCGCTTCATCAGCCCGCCGAAGAGGCGGCTGCCCAGGTTGGCGAGCCGCGGCGCGACCGAGCCCGCGCGCGCGAAGTCGTGGATGCGCCCGAAGAAGAGCGCCTCCTTGGGCACGCCCGTTTCGCGGTGGTGCTGGGCCAGGAACTCGGCCTTGTAGCGCGCCATGTCCACGCCCACGGGGCACTCCGTCTTGCACGCCTTGCACTGGAGGCACAGGTCCAGCGACTCCAGCACCTCCTCGCTCCTCATCCCGTCGAAGTTGCCGCGCATGGCCTCGCGCAGGGAGTTGGCGCGGCCGCGGGTGGCGTGCTGCTCCTCGAGCGTGACCATGAACGAGGGGCACATCGTCCCCGCGTCCAGCTTGCGGCAGATGGCCATGCCGTTGCACTTCTCCACCGCCTTGTCCCATCCCCCGTCTTCCGAGTAGTCGAACCACGTTTCGGGAGATGCGGCGCGGTACTCTTCGCCGAAGCGCAGGTTGTCGCTCATCGCCTGCACGGGCCCCACGATCTTGCCCGGGTTCATGCGGCCCTGCGGGTCGAAGACGTGCTTGACCTTGCGGTGCAGGTCCATGATCTCCGGCCCGAACATGAGCGGCAGGAACTCGCTGCGCGCCAGGCCGTCGCCGTGCTCGCCGCTCAGCGAGCCGCCGAACTCCACCACCAGCTCGGCCACGTCGCTGGCGATGGCCTGCATGCGCTTCACGTCGCGACCGCGCTTCAGGTCCAGGTCCACGCGGATGTGCAGGCAGCCCTGGCCCGCGTGCCCGAAGAAGCCGGTAGACGTGCCGTGGCCCTGCACGATGGCCTCGAAGCGCCGGGTGTACGCGCCCAGCTTCTCCGGCGGGATGCCGGTGTCCTCCACGAACTCCTGCGGCTTGATGTCGCGCGTGGCCGTCGTCCGGTACAGCAGCCCCGTCGCGGCCTGCCGCAGTGCCCACGCGGCGTTCTGCTCCGCCGCGCCCAGGAAGACGCCGGCCTGCGGCGAGCCCGGCAGCGACGGAGCGCGCCGGGCGAAGTCGTGCGCCAGCCCGGCGACCTCGTCGCCCGCGTCGCCGGAGAACTCCACGAAGAGCACGCCCAGCGCGTCGGGAGACACGAGCGCGGCGGTGGCGCGGAAGTCGATCAGCTCGCGGGCGCCGCGCAGCACGCGCGAGTCCACGATCTCCAGCGCGGAAAGCCCGCGCTCCGGCAGGATGGCGGGCACCGCGTCGAACGAGGTGAAGCGGTCGGCGAAGCTGAGCAGCACGAGCGCGCGGCTGGCGGGGACCGGAACGAGGCCCAGCTCGGCCTCGACCACGGTCGCCAGCGTGCCCTCGGAGCCCACGATGAGCTGCGCCAGGTTCAGCTCCGGCGCCTCGAGCAGCGCGTCGAAGTTGTAGCCGGACACGCGGCGGGGAATGCGCGGGTAGCGCTCGGCGATGCCCTGGCGGTGCGGCTCCAGCACCTCCAGCACGGCGCGGGCGAGCTCGCCTTCGCGGCCGGGCAGCGCAGCGACGGCGTCGCGGCGCACGGGCCCGAAGTGCGTGCAGTGCCCATCCGCCAAAATGCAGCGGAGCGAGTGGACGTGGTCGCCCGTCTTGCCGTAGACCAGCGAGCGGGCGCCGCACGAGTTGTTGCCGATCATCCCGCCCAGTGCGCACTGGCGGATCGTCGCGGGATCTGGGCCAAACTGGAGGCCGTGCGGGGCGGCCGCGCGGTTCAGCCGGTCCAGCCGCAGCCCCGGCTGCACGCGGGCCACGCGGCGCTCGGGGTCCAGCTCCAGCACGCGGTTCATGTGCTTGGTGAAGTCCATCACCAGCGCCGCGCCCACCGTCTGCCCAGCGAGCGCGGTGCCGCCGCCGCGGGGCAGCACGGGCACGCCCTCCTCGGCCGCCACGCGGATCGCCGCCTCCGCGTCTGCCGCGTCGAGGGGGACTACGACGCCGATGGGCAGGATCTGGTACAGCGATGCGTCGGTGCTGTACAGCAGGCGGCTCTTGGCGTCGAAACGGACCTCGCCGCGCATGCGCTCGCGCAGGGCGCGCTCCAGGCGCTCGGTCCGCGCGTCGGTCTGGACTACGGGAAGCATGGGCGGGCGGGGCGGGTGTGTGGATTCATGCGCATCGGGCCGGCGGCGCGGCCTCGACGTCTCGGCGGACGGGAGATGCAAGGCCGCAGCCGCCCCGGTATCGCCCCTCACCGCATCTCCCGAACACGCCCCGCCGCACACGTCAGAAGCCACGCATCTCCCGGCATCTCCATCAGCATTCGGTAGATGGGGAGCCGGTGGATGCACGGCGGTACGACGGAGATGCGCGACGCCCGCCGCCTGCTCGTCTCCCGACTCTCACGGCGGATGCGAGGCGAAGGGCGCGAACGGTCGATGGGATGCGATGGACGACGAGCGAGAGGCCGATTCCGGTGGCCTCTACCTCGGCGCGGCTTCCAGTCTGGAAGAACCGCAAGATAAGGCCCCGGTATCGAGTGGCAATTCCCGGCCATTGCCGGACACCGCGAACTCGTGCAGAGCGCCGCTTTGCGCCCGCTCACGCCACTTTCCCTCGCCCGCCGAGAGCGTTCTTGAGCGCGCAGCAGTTGCATGCGCTCGCGCGGCTCGTCGGAAGGGTCGTTCCCGTCAGCCCACCCGAACCGAAACGAATCACGCTCCTTCCGTCGCAGCGCCACCCAAGCCCCGGAATACCTTCAGCGCTGCCTTCCGAATCCGGAACTCCAGGGGCGTGTCCAGCGGCACCAGCTCGCCATCGATGCCGGCGTCCAGCGCAAGGCGCGGCGGCGATGTCAGCGTGAACTCCTCCAGCAGGTGCACGGCGCAGTCCTTCTCGGCGCGGCACACGCTCAGCCCGTCGCCGTTGTGCATCACCGCGCGCAGGCCGATGCGCAGCAGCCGCGCGCGCGACGCCGCGGCGATCACCACCAGCTCCAGCTTGCCCGAGCGCAGGTCGCGCGGCTCCTCGGTGGGGTTGCGGAAGCTGCCCTCGCCCGGCCCCACCCACAGGAGCGGCGTGAACGCCGTCTCCTTCATCCCGGGCGCGCGAACCACCACCCGGTCGCGCGGGAAGTCGCCCAGCACCGCCGCGCCCGCGATGGCCGCCGCGATCCACTTCCCCACCCGCCCCTGCCACTTCTCGCGGATGCGCAGCTGCCGCGGGTACATGCCGATGGACATCCCGTTCACGAACACGCGGCCGTTCACCTCGCCCACGTCGATCCGCTCCTCGCGGCGCGCCTCGATGGCCTCCACCGCCGCGGGGAAGGTGTCCACGCCCAGCGCGACGGCGAAGTGGTTCAGCGTGCCGCCCGGGAAGACGGCCAGCGCCGTGCCGGTGCCCGCCAGCTCGCCCGCCACGGTGGAGACCGTGCCGTCGCCGCCCGAGACGCCCACCACCGGCGTGCCCGAGGCCGACAGCCCGCGGGCGGCCTCGGCCAGCTCGTCCGCGGGCACGGGGCGCAGCACGTAGCGCAGCGCCGAGCCCGCGAAGGCCTCGCGGAGCTCGTCTTCGGCGCGTGTGCCCGCGCCGGCCTTCTCGTTGCAAAGGATGGGGATGGCCGTCATCGTCTCTCCGGGAACAAAAGCGTTGGGGCGCGATAGTAGGCATCTTCCGCACCGCAGAGCCGTGCGCGCGGGAGCCGAACGCGTCTAACCAACGAGAAGGGCGTGGAATGCACGTATATCTGAGAGACGAGCCGGTCGTGCTGGAGATGCGCGAGGTGGACGGCGAGGGCCTGGCCGACGACGGGACGGGGCTGATCCCCGTCGCCTTCTACGTGCTGGGCAACCAGCGCCCCAGCTTCCGCGCGCTGCTGCCGCCGGAGACGCTGGTGGTGCTAGAGGAGGCCACGCAGGAGCCCGTGCAGGTGGGCCTGCTGGCCGAGGAGCCGGAAGACGCGATGCAGGAGATCCGCGCCATGGTGGGTGTCTCCATCCGCGGCGGCGGGCTGCCGGACGGCCTGGTCGCCGAGGAAGAGGAGATCGACGAGGACGACGACGCCGAGCCATGGAGCAACGCCGACCCCGAGGCGTGGAAGTCATCGGCCCACGAGGAGGATGGCGGCGACGACACGGACGTGCCGCGCACCGTGCTGCTGGCGTTCGCGCCGCTGGTGCGGCTGGCGCGCAAGTTCCCGCTGGACTTCAACGAAGAGCTGGCGGACCTGCTGGAGACCGCGCTGGCGGGCGAGACCAAGCCCAACCTCCAGGCCCGCGTGGACCGCATGCTCGGCGACCTGTAGCCGGCCTCAAACCCGCGTCTCCATCTACCGACGTCGATTTACGGTGGATGGAGCGCGGGCCGGAAGATCCGCTCCGCCGACGTGCGTCTCGGCCCCCACGGGCCTCTCTGCCGAGACGAGGCATTTACGAAGAACCGCGAAACGATCCACGCCGCGCCGCGCGTCCCACACGGGGAGTGACGGAAGCGGCGTGGGCCTTTATCTTTACGGCATGCGCAGACTGATCTCCATCTGGATCTGGATCTCCACCGCGCTGGTGGCCCTGCTGTGGCTGCCCTGGCTGACGGTGGTCTATGTCTTCACCGCGCCGCGCGACCCGGGCCGCTACGTGGTGGGCCGCTGGTTCCGCCGGGCCGCCGTGACCGCCGTGGCGCTCAACCCGCTGTGGAAGTTCCGCACCTCGGGCGTGCGCATCCGCGACCCGCGGCGGCCGTACGTGGCGGTGGCGAACCACGAGAGCTTCGCCGACATCTTCCTCATCTCGCACCTGCCGTGGGAGATGAAGTGGCTGTCCAAGGAGGCCATCTTCAAGATCCCCGTGATGGGGTGGATGATGAAGATGGCGGGCGACGTGGAGGTGCGCCGCGGCGAGCGCACCAGCCGCGCGCAGGCGCTGGACGACTGCCGCGACCGGCTGCTCAAGAAGGTCTCGGTGATGATCATGCCCGAGGGCACGCGCTCGCCCACGGGCGAGCTGCTGCCGTTCAAGGACGGCGCGTTCCGGCTGGCGGTGGAGCTGGGCTGCCCCATCCTGCCCATCGCGGTGGCGGGCACGCGCGGCGCCATGCCCAAGGGCTCGCTGCTCTTCAGCCGTGCCCGCGCCGAGGCGCGCGTGCTGGCCCCGGTGGAGACCGCCGGCCTCAGCGCCGCGGACGTGCCCGCCCTGCGCGAGCGCGTGCGCGAGATGATCGGCGAGGCGCGCGAGGCGCTGTTCCGCGAGCTGGCCGGCGACGTCCCGCCCGTCCTCGCCCACACCTGACGCCGGTGGGCGCCCCGCATCCGGCACACGAGCGCGACGCATCGCCCGTCCACGCTTGCCGGCGGACGGGCGATGCGGAGCTCGGATGATCTCGGCGTGGACGCGCGGCAGGCGCTTCGCCCGACCGATCGTCGTCCGCCGAGCCGGTGACGGCTAGTCTAGCGGCGGCGGCGGTCCATGTTCACGAAGCGCCAGTCCGCGCCGCGCACGCCGGCCCCGGTGGCGAAGCGGGTGACCTGGAGCGTGCCACGGCCCAGCATCGCGACTTCCGCCACGCTGAACGCGCCGCTGTCCGCCGCGTCGGCGGTGAGGGTGACGGAGGCTTCCACGGCGTCGTAGTGGCCGCTCGCGCGCTGGGCGGTGGTGGAGGCGGGCCCGGCGCCGCAGCGCCGCTCTGTGGTCTGCGAGTACGTGAAGTGCCGGTCGCTCAGCGAGAGCGAGCCCGCCACCACGCGCACCATGCACCCGCCCGCGCTGTCCACCGCCGCGGGAATGCGCACGCCGCCCACCTCGCTCAGCGTGTAGTTGCCGTCCAGGTCGTTGGGTAGCGGCGGCATGGGCACCGCGACGCCCGGCGGCGGCGCGCCGGGGGTGTGGGCCACGGGGTTGTTGATGACCATCCCGCGGTTGGGGCAGCCCGCCAGCGCCACCACGGCGGCGGCGAGCAGGGGTGCGGCGAACTTGGTGTGCATGGCTCCCGGCGAGTTGATGGATGCCGCGGCGGCGCACCGGCGCCCCCGGGCCCGCACGGCGCTGCACCGCCCGTGCCGCGCATCTCCCGAGGGCTTCCAAACCCGCGCCGCCGCCCCGCATCTCCCGTCCCGGCCGGAGCCCGCAGTCCCGCCGCGCATCTCCATCCGCGATCCCGCGCATCGACCGGACGGACGCACGACGTACCTCCACCGCAAGCCTCCGGCACGCCCGATCCGGCGCTCCGCATCCTCACCCGCACCCCCGCCGCCCATGTCCGACCTGAACTCGCTGGTCTCGCAGATGCTGGTGGACGCCCTGCACGGCAAGGGCTCGCACGTGGACACGCTGGGGGCCCTGGAGGGCCTCAAGTGGATGGACGCGGGCGAGCGGCCCGGCCGCGTCCGCCACTCGGTGTACCGCACGCTCAACCACATGACCTTCTGGCAGGACCTGTACGTCAAGCGCATGCGCGGCGAGGTCGTGCACGGGCCGGAGCACGCCGCGGGCGGCTGGCCGGGGCCGGAGGAGCCGGGTAGCTCGCGCCACTGGGCCGCGGCGCTGGAGCGGTTCCGCACGGGGCTGGAGGCGATGGTGGAGCAGGCGCGGACCGGCGACCTGGAGCGCGTGGTGGACGAGAAGAACGGCACCACGGCGGTGGAGGCCATCCACATCATCGCGGCGCACAACAGCTACCACCTGGGGCAGATCGTGCTGCTGCGGCGCTCGCAGGGCGCGTGGCCCCCTCCGGGAGGCGGCGACACGTGGTGAAGCAGATCGCCCGGCGCATCCCGCTGTGGAAGGTGGCGCCGGTGGTGGTGGACCCCCTCACCAGCCCGGTCACCGACGGGCAGCCCCTGCCCGCCGGCGACCCGTGCGCCAACTGCGGCGACGTGACGCCCGGCAACTACTGCCGGCACTGCGGCCAGGCGCGCCGCGTGGTGCACGTGTCGCTGCGCGAGATGCTGGTCGACTTCCTGGACGACCAGCTTGCGCTCAACTCCAAGCTGCCCGTGTCTGCGGTGTACCTGCTGGCGCGGCCGGGCTTCCTCACGCAGGAGTACCTGCGGGGGCGAATCGCCAGCTACATCCGGCCGCTGCGGCTGTACCTGGCGTCGAGCGTGCTCTTCTTCCTGGTGCTGTCCATCGTCACCAGCGGCAACGACGCGTTCGAGGTGAAGTCGCAGAGCCGCGCCACGGTGGGCACGCTGTCGGACTCGCTGCACAACCTCGTGAGCGACTCGATCGCGGCCCATACGCCGGCAGCGCGCGCGCCCGCGGCGCCCCCCGTGCCGCGCGGCGGCCCGCAGGTCCGCCTGGGCCGCAGCGCCGGCGGGCCGCACATGAACCTGAACGTGCCGGACACGACGCGGCTGCCGGACTGGGCCAAGCCGCTGGGCCGCCGCGCGGTGCAGCAGCAGGCGCGGCTCAACGCCATGACCCCCAGCGAGGCGCTACGCACCTTCGTGGGCGGGCTGGAGCAGAACGCGCCCAAGGCCATCTTCGTGCTGCTCCCCGTGTTCGCGTTCATCCTCAAGCTGCTGTACGCGCGGTGCAACCGGCTGTACGTGGAGCACTTCGTGTTCACGCTGCACGTGCACGCCTTCGCGTTCCTGCTCTTCACGGCCACGCTGCTCACCAGCCAGCCGGGCGTGACCGCGGCGCTCTGCCTGTGGTTCTTCGTCTACCTGTTCTGGGCGATGAAGCGCGTGTACCGCCAGTCGTTCATGAAGACGGCGGTCAAGTACGTGGCGCTGGGCTGGGGCTACGGCTTCGCCATGAGCATCGCGCTGGTCCTCACCGCGGCCGTCACCGCCCTCACCGTCTGACCCGTCCGCCCGGCAACCGCGTTCGGTAGATGCGGGGCGGAGGATTGGGATGCTGAGCGGAGATGATCGGCAGATGCGCGGCGGTATCGGGGATGTGCGGAGGATTGGAGATCGGCTCCCATTCCCGCAGAAGGAAACGGGGCCGGCGGGCTCGACGCGCGATTCGTCGCCTGTCGAGCCCGATCTGCATCCCATCCGACGGATGCGCAGGATCGTTGTCCACATCTCCCGACTGCATGCGCTGCCGCGGGGCAGTCTCACGCCCTCGCCGCATCGTCCTGTCGTCTTCGAAGCCTTTCGGGTGATGCGATCCGGCCGGGTGGGACGCGTCGTATGGCCGGGTGGCGTGCAGGATGCGGGGAACAATCCGGCCGTGGCAGCGTCTCAGGTGGATGCGTGTTGCCAGGAGCTTGTGAGAGGCCCGCGCAGGAAACCGTGAACCGGAGAGCAGCATGCTCATCAAGCGTCCCAGCGACATTCCCTCGTCGGAGATCACGGACGAGCGGACGTACCTGAACCGCCGGCAGTTCCTGGCCGCGGCGGGCATGGCGGCCGCGGCCGCGGCGGTGCCGGCGTCGCTCTCCGCATCGGCGGGCGGCGGGGCGGCCGCGGACGACCCCACGCCGTACAAGGACGTCACCAGCTACAACAACTTCTACGAGTTCGGCACCGACAAGAGCGACCCGGCCGAGAACGCGCCGGGCCTGCTGCACACACGCCCGTGGACGGTGACCATCGACGGGCTGGTGCGGAAGCCGGGCCGCTACGCCTTCGACGACCTGGTGAAGCCGTACCGCGTGGAGAGCCACGTGTACCGCCACCGCTGCGTGGAGGCGTGGTCGATGGTGATCCCGTGGAACGGCATCCCCCTGCGGCAGATCCTGGCGCGGGCCGAGCCGACGCCGGGCGCGCGCTTCGTGGAGTTCACCACGCTGCTGGACCCGCGGCAGATGCCCGGCCAGCAGCGCGACGTGCTGGACTGGCCGTACGTGGAAGGACTGCGGATGGACGAGGCCATGCACCCGCTCACCCTCATCGCCACGGGCCTGTACAACCGCCCGCTGCTGGCGCAGAACGGGGCGCCGCTGCGCCTGGTGGTGCCGTGGAAGTACGGCTTCAAGGGCATCAAGTCCATCCTGCGCATCCGCCTGACCGACAGGCAGCCGGCGACGGCCTGGAACAAGGCGGCGCCCAACGAATACGGCTTCTACGCGAACGTGAACCCGCAGGTGGACCACCCGCGCTGGAGCCAGGCACGCGAGCGCCGCATCGGCGATTTCTTCAAGCGCGCCACGCTGCCCTTCAACGGCTACGGCGACCAGGTCGCGTCGCTGTACCGCGGCATGGACCTGCGCAGGAACTTCTAGCGGTGGCGAAGCCGTCCGGCGCCGAAGGGCTGGCGAGGCGCGCGGCCAAGCCGGTGATGTGGGTCCTGTGCCTGCTGCCGCTCGCCCTCATCCTTTGGGACGGCTTCCACGGCGGGCTAAGCGCCGAGCCCATCAAGGAGGTCACGCACCGCACGGGCAAGACCGCGCTGATCCTGCTGATGGTGACGCTGGCGGTCACGCCGCTGCGGGGGCTGGGCGCGTGGAACTACCTCGTCCAGCTCCGCCGGCCGCTGGGACTGTTCGCGTTCTTCTACGCGGTGCTCCACTTCTCCATCTACCTGACGGACCAGGGCTTCGACCCCGGCTTCATCGTGGAGGACATCGTGAAGCACCCGTACGTGACGGTGGGCTTCACGGCGCTGCTGCTGCTCGTGCCGCTGGCGGTCACGTCCACGAAGGCTTCGATCAAGCGGCTGGGCGGGAAGAGGTGGCAGCGGCTGCACCGGCTGGTGTACGTGGCTGCGGGGCTGGGCGTGGTGCACTTCTACTGGCTGGTGAAGAAGGACGTGCGCGAGCCGTTGATCTTCGCCGCCGTCTTCGCTACCCTCATGGCGTTCCGCCTGCCGCTGCTGAAGCGGCGTCCGCAGCCCGCGCCGCGCTCCCGTGCACCCCGCGACGCACCCGCCCGCGAGGCCGACCGGGCCGCCGGCTGAAACCCGTTCCGCGCGAACGGCGTACCAGGCCGGGCAGGCGCACAGGCCAAGGCATTCGCTCCACAGGAAGGGAGTCACCATGGATCCTGGAACCGGGATCACCATCATGTCCGTCACCGGAATACTCACCACCGGCGGCGTTCTCATCTTTCGCCCCATCGCCAAGCGCGTGGGCGCGCTGCTGGACGTGATGATCGCCGAGCGCATGCGCCCGCGCCCGGTTGCCGAGCTCGGCCAGATCCGCGACCTGCTCACCGGCATCGACGGCCGCCTCAACCAACTGGAGGAGCGCCAGGACTTCGCCGAGGCGCTCATCTCCCAAGGCGAGGTGCGCCGCGTCGCCCCCCAGGCCTCCGTCGGCGACCCGAACTAGCCTCGGACATCTACGGACGCACCACGCATCGCGGGCCCCGCCACAACGGCGGGGCCCGCGATGCTTTTTCGGCCCAGGACAGGCGAGCGGGGTTCGATGGCGCCTGTTCGAGAATCTACCCTACCGCTCGCGAATGATCGGGAGGCGCTCCATTGACGGACGAGCCTATCCGACGGACCGTTTCGCAGTGGGAGCCGGGCTCGGCTACCGGGCGGACGATGCGTTCAGGGCGGCGGCGGCACGTATCAGCGTCTTGAAGGCATCCTCATCGATCGCCTCACCCTCGCGGATGTCGATGGCGCGCCGGGTGTTGCCTTCGAGGCTGGAGTTGAACAGCCCCGAAGGGTCGTCGAGCGAAGCGCCCTTCGCGAAAGTCAGCTTCACGACGCTCTTGTACGTCTCGCCGGTGCAGATCAGCCCGTCGTGAGACCAGACCGGAACGCCTCGCCACTTCCACTCCTCGACCACCTGTGGGTCGGCCTCGTTGATGAGTGCGCGAACGCGGGCGAGCGTCTCGCCCCTCCAGTCGCCCAGCTCCTCGATCCTCGCGTCGATCAGCCGAGAAGGGGACTCGCCCTCGGTCGTTGCGGCCTTTTTCATATCGTCTGCACCTCGCTGTGAAGCTCCGTTTCCTGCGCAGGCACGCCGCGATTCGGCCCCGCCCGGCCACCGGTCAGCGGTTGGACACCTCAGGTCGCCTAGCGCGCCTCGAGCGTGGCGCGGCCATCTCCAGGCGTCAGCTTCCGGAAGAAGAAGTACGACAGTGCCCAGAGCACGGCCGTACCCGCGGCCCAGCTCCACTGCGGCGCACCGTCCCCCACGGAGAGGTGGGCGACGAGGGCGGAGCCCAGGGTGATGGCGAAACCCGCGTACGCCCACTCCTTGAGCCGGTCGGGAGCGGGGAGGAGGAGCACGAGAATCCCCGCCAGCTTGAGCCACGACAGCTCGACCCGGAAGTACGCGGGGAAGCCGAGGTGGGTGAAGGCCTCGGCGACCTGGGGAAGGCGGAGCTGGGCATAGGCGGTGAAGCCCATCTGCAGCGCGAAGACCGACGTGGCGACCCAGTAGCCGGTGGTGATGCCCTTGCCTCGCTTCATTGGTCCATCCTCCCGATCCGCATCGCTTCCTCCTCGTGTCTGGTCACAATGCCCCCCATCTGCCGATAGGACCTACAGACTGCCGCGGCCTGCTCACGGGATGCTCGCGAGCAGGTCCACGAGCCTCCCGCCCATCAGCCTCCAACCGTACCGCGCGCCGCCGAAGTTCTGCTTCTGGTGCGGCTGGAAGCCGGACTGCACGAGGGTCAGGCGCGTGCCCGACTCGGTGGGGGTGAGCGTGAACGTCACCACGGTGTCCATGCCGCCCACGACCCACGTGTAGCTGAGCTTCCTGTGCGCTTCGATCTCTAGGAACCGGCAATTCACCATGCCGTCCCATCCGGGCTGCGGCGGCGCCTTGAACGTGAACGCGGCCCCCGGATCGAGCTGTAGACCGGCAACGGGCAGGAGCCACTCCGTGAGCAGCACGGGGTCGGTGAGCGCGCGCCACACCTTCTCGGGCGAATGATGCAGATCGAACTCGAACGAGATGGCTTCGGTCTGCGATGGCGCGGTCTTGTCGATGGCAGTCATTCGTCCATCTTCTCCAGCAGCTGTTCGAGGCGGTCGACGTGCTCCGTCCAGAAGGCGCGGTAGTGCGCGATCCAGTCGATGAGCGGCTTCATTCCCTGCGGCTGCACGCGGTAGTAGACGCAGCGCCCCTCGCGCCGGGCGTTCACCAGGCCCGCCTCTCTCAAGGCGGCGAGATGCTGCGAGACCGCCGGCTGCGAGATGTCGAAGCGCGCCGTGAGGTCCTTCACCGCCGCTTCGCCGTGCGTGAGCGACTCGAAGATCGCCCGGCGGCTGGGGTCCGCCAGCGCCTGGAATATCTTGCCTTCGACCGCCGCCGCTCTCTGCATGGGTTACATATAAGTCGATGCTTATCGGTTGTCAAGCATTCGAACCGGACGCATGGGCAAGCGTCGATCGCGATTGGCGGAGGACGGGTGCACGGCGGAGGCACGCGGTGGTATCTTGGGAACCGAAGCCACGCGTCGCTCCTTCCGGTCCGCTCCCATGCCCGTCCTCACCGAATCGTCCCGTCACAAGCCTGCGCGCGCCGCCCGGCCCACGCACGGGCGCAGGCGCCGCGGGCTGCTGTACCTGCACGAGACGCGGGCGCTGGCGCGGCTCGCGGGGCCCATCGTCGTGAGCCAGCTGGGCGCCGTGGCCATGACCATCACCGACACCATCATGGTGGGGCCGCTGGGCGCCCCGTCGCTGGCCGCCGCGGGCCTGGGCAGCTCGCTCCAGATGGTGGTCGCCATCGTCTGCATGGGCGTGGTGATGGGCATGACGCCGCTGGTGAGCCGCGCGTGGGGCGCAGGCGAGCCCCGCGAGTGCCGGCGCGTGCTGGTGCAGGGGCTCTGGATCGCCGCCGCGCTCTCGGTGCCGCTCGTCGCGTTCTGCTGGGAGGGCGAGCGGGTGGCCCTGGCGCTGGGCCAGCAGCCGGAGGTGGCGCGGCTGGCAGGCGGGTTCATGCGCGCGCTGGCGGTGGGCCTGGGGCCGTTCATGCTGTTCATGGCGCTGCGGCAGTACCTGGACGGCATCGGCCGCACCAAGCCCGCGATGGTGGTGACGTTCCTGGGGATCGCGGTGAACGTGGCGGGCAACTTCGCGCTCATCTACGGCGTGCCGGGCTGGGTGCGGCCGCTGGGCGTGGTGGGCTCCGGCTGGTCCACCACCATCGTGCGCTGGGCGATGCTGGCGGTGCTCGCCGGCTACGTGGCGCTGAGGCCGGAGCTGACCCCCCGCGACGTGAGCTGGCGCCCGGTGCGCGCGACGGCGCACCGCATCGCCGCCATCGGGCTGCCCATCGGGGCGCAGAACGGGGCGGAGATCGGCATCTTCGCCTGCGCGGCGGTGATGATGGGGTGGATCGGGCCGGTGGCGCAGGCTGCACACCAGGTCACGCTGAACATCGCCTCGGCCACGTTCATGGTGGCGCTGGGAACGAGCATCGCGGGCTCCATTCGCGTGGGGCAGCACGTGGGCGCGGGCAGCCCCCGCGGCGTGAAGCGCAGCGCGGTCACGACGTACGCGCTGGTGCTGGGCTTCATGGGCCTGTGTGCGCTCAGCTTCCTGGCCGTGCCGCGCTGGCTGATCGGCCTCTACACGCACGACCCGGCCATCGTCACGGTCGGCACGTCGCTGCTGTTCATGGCGGCGCTCTTCCAGCTCTTCGACGGCGCGCAGGTCGCCGGCCTCAGCATCCTGCGCGGCATGGCGGACACGCGGGTGCCCATGCTCATCACCATCGTGGGCTACTGGCTGGTGGGATTCCCGGTGGCCTACTATCTCGGCTTCGCGCGCGGCGCCGGCCCGTCCGGCGTCTGGGCCGGCCTGGTCATCTCCCTCGCCGTGGTCGCGGCGATGCTGGCGGTGCGGGTTCGGCGTGTGGTGTGGGCGTAGAGGAGGCGAGCGCGTCCCAAATCCGCCTGGGAAGGCGGAGCTTCATCCCCGCTGACGGAAGGTGATTTCGAGTCGAACGGGCTCGGACAGGACTTCGGTAGATAGGAGGCGGCGTGGCGGAGAGGGCGTCGAGCGGGACGGCGGTTGGAGTGGCCCTGCTGCGGGCGGTGCACCAGGTGCTGGACGGCGAGCCGAAGATCCTGGACGATCCCATCGCCCTCCGGCTGCTCGATCCCGCCGCGAGCGACCACATCCGCAAGCATGCGGAGCGGTTCGCGGGAGATGGGGCGCGGGCGCTGCGATCGCACGTGGTGCTGCGGTCGCGGTTCGCGGAGGACCGGCTGGCCGAGGCCGTCGCGCGCGGGGTGCGCCAGTACGTGGTGCTGGGTGCGGGCCTGGACACGTTCGCGTACCGCCAGCCGGCGTGGGCGCGCGAGCTGGCGATCTTCGAGATCGACCATCCGGCTAGCCAGGACGAGAAGCGCAGGCGCCTCGCGGCCGGCGGGATCGCCATCCCCGGCAACGTGCGGCACGTCGCGGTGGATTTCGAGCTGGAGCCGCTGCCCGACGCGCTCGTCCGCGGCGGGGTCGATGTCACGGCGCCCGTGTTCTTCACCTGGCTCGGCGTGCTGATGTACCTCACCGAAGCCGCGGGCGATGCTGTCCTCCGCGCCGTCTCCGCGCTGGTGCCGGGCACGGAGATCGTCTTCACCTTCTCGCAGCCCGAAGCACCTCGCCCATCCGCCGCTCCGTCGCTGGCACAGCGCGCCGCGGAGATCGGCGAGCCGTGGCTCACCCGCAGCGATCCGCGCGAGCTGGAAGCGAAGCTCCGCGCGTTCGGCTTCTCCCGCGCCGGCTTCCTGGAACCCGCAGACGCAGCCGCGCTCTACTTCCGCGGCCGCACGGACGGCCTTCCTCCGCCGCGCCGGGCGAGCATCGCCTGGGCAAGGGTGTGATCCGTCGATCGCGTCCGCCCGTTCGCCGCGTAGTGGCGAAACACCCCCGCCCTCCCCTCCGTACCCCCCGTCGTTCCCGCATCCGCACTTCCCCGTACCTCTTCGCGCATCTTCCCGATGACGTTTAAACCTTCGCGGACCGGCCCGCATCCCATTGCCAGCGGGACAGATCCTCACCTCCCTCCGGTTCGGCCCGATGGCGACCATGGTGGCTGAAATACACGCGGAAAGCACCTCCGCCGGCGTTCCGCCGCTGGTGCGCCGCGCCCAGGAGGGCGACACGGCCGCGTTCGAGAGGCTGTACCGCGAGAACGCGGACCGGGTGTTCGCGCTGTGCCTGCGCATTGCCGGCGACCGGGGCCGGGCCGAGGAGCTGACGCAGGACGTGTTCGTTCGGGCCTGGGAGAAGCTGGGCTCGTTCCAGGGCAAGAGCGCCTTCTCCACATGGCTGCACCGGCTGGCGGTGAACGTGGTGCTGGGTGACAAGCGCAGCGAGGGCGTGCGGGTGTCGCGCATCTTCGGGGCGGACGACCCCGCGGCCTTCGAGCGGCCGGGGAGGACGATGGACCCGGGGCACGCGATAGACCTGGAGCGGGCGGTGGCCACGCTGCCCAAGGGAGCACGCACGGCGTTCGTGCTGCACGACGTGGAAGGCTACAAGCACGAGGAGATCGCGCAGATGCACGGCTGGGCCGTGGGGACCTGCAAGGCGCAGCTGCACCGCGCGAGGAAGCTCTTGAGAGAGGCGCTGGAACGATGAGCCACGACGAGACGCTGGCACGGCTGGACGACTGGGCGGGCGGCGAGCTGCCGCTGCGCGAGCGGCGCGAGGTGGACCTGCATCTGGAGGCGTGCCCCGCCTGCCGCGCCGAGGCCGACGCCCTGCTGGCCCTGCTCGCACGGGCCGAGGAGCTGCCCCACGAGATCGCCCCGGAGCGCGACCTGTGGGACGGCATCGCCTCCCGCCTGGAGCCGCGCGGCGCCACGAGCGGGAACGACGAGGCGGAAGATGCGGACGAGATGGGCGGCGCCGCGGTAGTGCACCTGCCGTCGCGCAGGGTGCGGGTTCCGTGGTGGCTGCTCTCCGCCGCCGCGGTGGTGTTGATGACGGTCTCCTCCGCGGCCACGTTCGCGTTCATGCGGCGGCACGAGACACAGGTCCTCGCCTCGGTTCCCCCGTCGGCGCTCAGCCCTGTGTCGCGCGGGGCGGCGCTCGTGGCCTTCCGGCCGGCGGAGGCGGAGTACCAGCGCGCGGTGGGCGACCTGACGCTGCTGCTGAACGCCCGCCGCAAGCAGCTGTCTCCGGAGACGGCGGCGGTGATCGACCGCAACCTGCGCATCATCGACGAGGCGATCCGCCAGTCGCGGGCGGCGCTGGAGAAGGACCCGAACAACCGCGAGCTGGCCCAGATGCTCTCGTCGGTATACGACACCAAGGTCGAGACGCTGCAGCGGGCCGTGCAGATCTGACGACGGAAGAAGAAGCACTCACCATCCATCCGAAGGCATACATCCCATGATCGGCAAGACGTTCGTGCTGGCGGCCGCGAGTGTGGCGGCCATGGCCGGGGCCTGCCCGGCGCAGCAGCAGGTGGACCGCCGCCTGGCGACCGGCGCCGGCGGCGCGGTGGAGATCAGCAACGTGTCCGGGTCCGTGCGCGTCACCGCGTGGGACCGCAACGAGGTGCAGGTCACGGGCACGCTGGGCCGCGGCACGGAGCGGCTGGACTTCGCCAACGAGGGCGGGCGGGTGGTGGTGCGCGTGGTGCTGCCCCGCAGCGGCCACGACATCCGCGGCAGCGACCTGGAGGTGCGGGTGCCCGCGGGCAAGGACGTGACGGTGCGCACGGTGAGCGCCGACGCGGGCGTGGCGGGGGTGAACGGCCTGGTGGATGCCCGCTCGGTGAGCGGCGACCTGCGTGTGACCGGCCGCCCCCGCGAGGTGATCGCGAACACCAAGAGCGGCGACGTGAGCGTCACGGTGAGCAGCGACCGCGTGCACGCGGAGTCGGTGAGCGGCGACGTGGAGGTGCACGGCGCGGCGCGGCGCGGCCTGGAGGTCAACTCCGTGAGCGGCGACGTGGCGAGCGACGCGGCCACGTCCGACGCCCGCGTGGGCACGGTGAGCGGCGAGGTCTCCGTCGCCGGGGTCACGGGCCGCCTGGAGGTCTCCACCGTGAGCGGCGAGATCCACGCGGAGGGCCGGCGCCTGCAGGGCAGCTTCCAGTCGGTGAGCGGCGACGTGCGCATTGAGGGCGACCTAGATCCCTCCGGCGCCATGCAGATCAACACGCACAGTGGCGACGTGTCGCTCGCCCTGCCGTCCGGCGCCTCGGCCGAGATCGACATGAGCAGCTTCAGCGGCGACGTGGAGACCGGCGGCTCGGGCGCGCGCATCACCCGCTCGTCGGGCCGCGACCGGCACGTGTCCGTGGGCAGCGGCGGGGCGCGCGTGACCGTCCGCACCTTCAGCGGCGACCTGGTGCTCTCGCGCTGAGCCGCGCCGGTGCCTCCGCTCCGCCGTCGCGCGCAGCGGAGGCGCCGTCGTTCCCGCATCTTCCGAATCGCGGTCCCCGTCCTTCCGGACCGCTACCCATCTCCCGAGAACACGGAGCCTGCCCGATGACGCTCTCCCCATCCATCTCGCGTGCGTTCGTGCTGGCGGCCGCCGGCCCGGCGCTCTTCGCGCTGCCCGCGGCGGCGCAGCGGTTCACGCTGGCGGGCGACCGCGCGGCGTTCTACAACCTGGCGGGCGAGGTGCGCGTGGAAGCCGGCCAGGGCGCCGCCGTGGTGGTGGAGGTCACGCGCGCCGGCGACGAGGCGTCCAAGCTGCGCGTGGAGCAGGGCGTGATCGGCGGCGCGCAGACGCTGCGGGTGGTGTACCCGGACGCCGACGTGATCTACCCGCGCATGGGGCGCCTGTCGCGCAGCTCGCTGCGGGTCCGCTCGGACGGCACGTTCGGCGGCGACAGCGACGACGAGCGCGGCGGATGGAGCTGGGGCGGGCGCGGCGGGCGTGAGGTGACCATCGCCGGGTGGGGGTCGGGGACGCACGCGTATGCCGACGCGCGGGTGCTGGTGCCCGCGGGCCGCTCGGTATCGGTGAACCAGGGCGTGGGACGCGTGACGGTGGCGAACGTGAACGGCACGCTGCGGGTGCGCCTCTCCTCCGGTGCGGTAGAGACGAACGGGACCAGCGGCAGCCTGGACGTGGGCACCGGCTCCGGCGGCGCGCGGGTAGCGAACGCGCGCGGCGCGGTGCGCGTGTCGTCCGGCTCGGGCGGGCTGCGGGTGGACGGCATCCGCGGCACCACGGTGGAGCTGAACACCGGCAGCGGCGGCATCAACGGCTCCGGCATCGAGGCGGCGGACCTGCGCGCGAACGCGGGCTCCGGCGGGATCACGCTGGCGGGCGTGGCGGCGGAGCGCGCGGTGGCACACGCGGGCAGCGGCCACGTGCGCCTGGACCTGCGCCGCGACGCTGCGGACGTGCGGATCGCCACCGGCTCGGGCGGAGTGACGCTGGGGGTGCCGGCGGACTTCGGGGCGGAGCTGTCGGTAGTCACCGGAAGCGGCGGCGTGTCGGTCGGCTTCCCCGTCACTGCCCGGCGCTCCAGCCGCCACCAGCTGGAAGGCACCATCGGCGACGGCCGCGGCCGTGTGGAGATCCGCACCGGCTCCGGCGGTGTCCAGCTCGTTCGCAGCTGATCATCTACCGGAACAGCATCGGTCCGTAGATGCACGGCGGACGATCGGACGGACGCTGACGAGCGATGGATCGAAGTCCTCGCTGGTGATGCGCGGCGGGTGAGAATTCCAGAATGGATGGACGGGAGATGGCCGGATGGTCATCTCCCGTTTTTCGCGTCGGGAGATGCCGGTCGGCGGAAGATCGCCGCGGCCTCACGCCTGGCGGGTAAACCCGCGGCTGCAACGGCACGAAGGCCGCCTGCGCGGCCTGCTCCTGGGGCATCGTGGCGGGCGGCGAACGGTTTCGCGGCCCGTGCGGGGGCAGGTCAGCGGATTCGCTTCATCCGATCATTCCGTCGTTCGGACGGCTCGGCGAAGCGCCGGTTCGCGGGAAGCTGGCTGGCCGTTCATCTCCCGTCGCAGGCTTCGGGAGTGTGCCGCGGTGTCACGGCACTTGCAGTCCGGCGGCGTCCCGGTGACCGGCCGCCAGGGGGCGGGCGGCGCCGCTGCACGCATCGAACAGGGGAGGCCGGGAGATGAAATCGTCCGAGAGGTCGCAGTCCGTCTGGAAGGGCACGGCGCCGCTTCGCGAGTACCCCGCACTCTCCGGCGACACCACGGCCGAGGTGTGCGTGGTGGGCGCCGGCATCGCGGGCATGACCACGGCGTACCTGCTGGCGCGCGAGGGCAAGTCCGTGATCGTGCTCGACGACAACGCGGTGGGCGGCGGCGAGACGGGGCAGACCACCGCGCACCTGGCGAGCGCGCAGGACGACCGCTTCGTCGCCATCGAGAAGGCGCACGGCCAGGACGGCTCGCGGACGGCCTACGAGAGCCACCAGGCCGCCATCGAGCGCATCGAGCAGATCGTGGCGCGCGAGGACATCGACTGCGACTTCGTGCGCGTGGACGGCTACCTCTTCCCCGGCCCCGGCCAGTCGTCGAGCCGCCTGGACGAGGAGATGGAGGCGGCGCACCGCGCGGGCTTCGGCGACGTGGAGAAGCTGGCGACTGCGCCGGTGACGACGTTCAACACGGGGCCGTGCCTGCGTTTTCCGCGGCAGGGGCAGTTCCATCCGCTCAAGTACGTGCAGGGCCTGGCGAAGGCCATCGAGCGCGACGGCGGGCGCATCCACACCGGAAGCCACGTCACGGGCGTGGAGGGCGGGCTGCGTCCGAAGGTGACCGGCGAAAGCTTCTCGGTGACTGCCGAGGCGGTGGTGATCGCCACCAACTCGCCCATCAGCGACCTGGTGAGCATCCACACAAAGCAGGCGCCGTACAGGACCTACGTGATCGGCGCCCGCATCCCCCGTGGCGTGGTGCCCACGGCGCTGTACTGGGACGACCTGGACCCGTACCACTACGTGCGCCTCCAGCGCGACGAGCGGTCGGACGATCACGACGTGCTGATCGTGGGCGGCGAGGACCACAAGACGGGGCACCAGAACGACGCGGAGGAGCGCTTCGCCCGGCTGGAGGCGTGGACGCGCGAGCGCTTCCCGGTGGAGACGGTGGACTACCGCTGGAGCGGCCAGGTGATGGAGCCGGTGGACTACATGGCGTTCATCGGCCGCGACCCGTCGGGAATGCGCAACGTGTACGTGGCCACGGGAGATTCGGGGCAGGGGATGACGCACGGCACCATCGCCGGCATCCTCATCACCGACCTGATCGCGGGCCGCGCGAACCCGTGGGAGAAGCTGTACGACCCGTCGCGCGTGACGCTGGCGGCGGGCTCGGTGAAGGAGTTCGTGAAGGAGAACCTGGACGTGGCGGTGCAGTACACCGACCTCGTGAAGCCGGGCGAGGTGGGGTCCGAGGCGGAGATCGCGCCCGGCACCGGCTGCATCCTGCGACGCGGGACCGCGCAGGTGGCGGCGTACCGCGACGAGCGCGGGGTGCTGCACGAGCGCTCGGCCATCTGCACGCACCTGGGCTGCGTGGTGCAGTGGAACGGGCTGGAGAAGAGCTGGGACTGCCCCTGCCACGGCTCGCGCTTCGGCACCGACGGGTCCGTGCTGAACGGCCCCGCGCGCACCCCGCTGGCGCCCGTCGCGGCAGAGGAGGCGTGAGCCGTCCGCGCGCCGTGATCCTGGACGTGGACGGCACCCTCATCGACAGCAACGACGCTCACGCCCGCGCATGGGTGGACGTGGGCGCGGAGTTCGGGCACCCCATCGACTTCGCGGAAGTGCGGCGGCTGATCGGGATGGGCGGCGACAAGGTGCTGCCCGAGCTCACGGGCATCGAGGAGGATTCGGACGAGGGGGAGCGCATCGCCGGGCGGCGGGGGGAGATCTTTCGCGAGAAGTACCTCCCGTCGCTGAAGGCGTTTCCGAAGGCGAGGGAGCTGCTCGAGCGCTTCAACGACGAGGGGCTCACGCTGGCCGTCGCCAGCTCCGCGAGCGATGAGGACCTGGACGCGCTGCTCAAGCAGGCCGGCCTCCGCGACCTGATCGAGGAGAAGACCTCGTCCAGCGATGCGGACGCATCCAAGCCGGAGCCGGACATCGTGGAGGCCGCCGTGAAGTCCGCCGGCATCGAGCCGCACCAAGCGGTGATGCTGGGAGACACGCCGTACGACGTGACGGCGTCGAAGCGCGCGGGCGTGCCATGCGTTGCCGTACGCTGCGGCGGCTGGGGCGACGCCGACCTCTCCGACGCCGTCGCCATCTACGACGACCCGGCGGACCTCCTCGCGCACTACGACGAGTCTCCGTTCAGCGGTGGGTAACGCGTCGTACGTTCATTCACGGCAACGCGATATACCAACGAACCGGTAGGGAAGCACCTGCGTGTGCTTCCGGTTTTCTGCGGCGGGGGTGCGGGGGAA
>DASRQW010000547.1 GCA_035696245.1 Longimicrobiaceae bacterium
CTGCACAGCTGCTCGGCCTTGGTCCACATCGCGTCGGCGTTGGTCAGGTCGTTCATGCCGGCGTACGCCTGCGCGGCCAGGTAGTAGTGCAGCGGGTTGTTCGCGTCGGCCGCGATGCCCTGCTGCGCCGAGGTGAGCGCCGCCTGGTACAGCGGGGCCGCCGCCGCGCCGCGGATGACCATGGTGCGGTTCAGGCTGCCCTCGGCCGCGTTGGCGAACGACGTCACCGCGGGGGCGGCGCCGTTGCAGGTGACCTGCGGAAGGCCCGAAGCCGCGCGCCCGGAAGCCGCGGCGCCGCCCGCGCTGGGGCCCGTGGCGCCGCCGCCGGTGCCCGTGGTGGCGCAGGCGCCCGCCGCGATGCCCAGGGCCACGACCAGCCCACGTTCGAATCTCATTGACCGACCTCCGTGATGGGGATTGATGCCGCTCCCGCCGGGAGCGTGCGGACTGCATTCGTCAGGGCGCGGGGGACGCCCCGGATCGTCACCCCTCGGCGGCCACGCCGTCGGCCAGCATGGCGCGGTACGCGGCCAGCGGGGTGATGCCGAGCCGGGCCGCGGCGCGCGCCACGTCTTCGAACTCGGGCTTGGCGCGCTCGCCCCCGCCGGGCAGGGCCGAGCGCTTCACGCGGACCTCTTCGCCGCGCCACGTCACGGTTTCGGTGCGCCGTGGCAGCGTCTCGCGGCGCACGTTCCAGAAGCGCACCCCGATGGACGAGCCCGCCTGGAACATCGCGGCGCGCACCGCCTCCAGCTTCGCGGGCGCCGTCACGGCCTCCACGCGCACGCCGGGGCGGCCCTTCTTCATCAGCAGCGGCGTGGCCGTGCAGTCCGCCGCGCCGGCGGCCAGCACCGCGTCCACCAGCGGCGGCACGTACTCCGGCGAAAGGTCGTCCACGTCGCACTGCACCACCACCATCGCCTCGCCCTGCCCCTCGCCGTCCTCGATCACGATGACGCGCAGGCAGTTGGGCCGGTCCTGCGGGTCGCGCGTGCCCGCGCCGAAGCCGTCTGCCAGCGGGGTGAACACGGCGGGCGGCTCCGCGCCGCCGGTGAGCGCCTGGATCAGCGCGGCTCCGGTGGGCGTGGTGCACTCGCCCTCGAAGCCCGGGTCGCGCACGGGAACGCCGCCCAGCAGCTTGAGCACCGCGGGCGGCGGCACGGGAAAGTGCCCGTGCGCCATGTCCACCCAGCCGCGCCCCAGCGTGACGGGCCGCGTGTAGAAGCGCTCCACGCCCAGCTCCGCCGCGCCCGCCACCGAGCACAGGATGTCGACGATGGCGTCCAGCGCGCCCACCTCGTGGAAGTGGACGCGCTCGCGGGTGCTGCCGTGAACGCCGGCCTCGGCGTCAGCAAGAAGCGTGAACGCATGGACCGACCGTTCCTTCACGTGCGCCGGTGCTCCCGTGCCCTCGATGATCTTGACCACGTGGTGCAGGTGGCGGTGCGCGTGCTCGTGCGGGAGCTCCAGCAGCAGCCGGGTGCACGCGATGCCCTTGCGGTCCACGCGCTCCCTGCCGACGCGGATGTCGCCCAGCTCCAGGCCCGCCACGAAGTCCTGCAGCCACTCGAGGGGAAGCCCCACGTCGAGCAGCGCGGCGACGGTCATGTCGCCGCTGATCCCGCTGAACGGGTCGAAGATCAGGCCGCGCAATTCATCCTCTGGAGCGGGTTGGAAGAGCGATCCAAAGTAGATTCCGCCGCCCCGCCCGTCAAACGCCCATCTACCTCGTTGCAGCGTAAGGAGTTCCGCCGCCCTCCACCGCTCCGATCCGTCCCACGCGTCGCTCCGCGGGCCTTGATTCGGCCTCATCACGGCCGAAAACCGTCCAGCGTGGATCTCGATTAGAGCATGCAGGGGGTGCGGCGGGAGATGCGGGAAGACGGATGGCCGGCAGATGCGCGGCGCCTACGCGTCTCCCGAGCGGAAGTGCTCTTCCCAGCTCAGCACGTCGCCCTCCGGCAGGGCGGTGAGGCCGTGGCGGCGCAGCATGTAGAAGACCTGCGCGCGGTGGTGCATGCCGTGAGTGACCACGTGGGCGAGGACGCCGCCCAGCGTGACCTCGGTGCGCTTGCCGGTGCGCGGGTCCGTCCACGGCTCGTCGGCCCGCCCCTCGTCCCGGATGCGGCGGGCGGTGGACGCGAGCGCGGTCTCCGCGGCGGCGAGGCGGGCGGAGAGGCAGTCGAGCGACAGGGCGTCGTCGCCGGCCGGGCGCTCGCGGAGCGGCTGGCCTTCCAGCGCGTCGCGCCACGCCTCCATGTTCCAGATCACGTGGTCCAGCGTGGGCCGCACGCCGCCGGGGCCGATACCGAGATTCTCCTCCAGCTCATCGGCGGAAAGCTCGCGGGCGCGGTCCAGCACCTGGCGCGTGGTCCACGCGTCGTGCGCCAGCAGACGGTCGAGGACGTCCATGCGGGATTCGTTTCGTTGGGGAGGATGCGCGGCAGTGCATCAACGCGCGGAACGGCGCCGGTCTGACGGGAGATGCAGGGCGGTGATGCGAATCGGCCGGGATGCCGCGGCTCCGAAACACCGATGCCCATCTACCGAGGCACCTGACGGAGGCGGCGGATTCCGGTTGGATCAGCCGCCGTACATCTCCCGCAAAACGCAGCCGGGAGATGCGGATGCGGAGATTCCGTCGACCGCCTCACATCTCCCGAAACGCTGATGGGAGATGCGGATGCGGCGCCGGCTAGTGACGGAAGAGGCGGCGGCCGGTGAAGACCATCGCGGCGCCGTGCTCGTTGGCGGCTGCGATCGTCTCCTCGTCGCGCACGGAGCCGCCGGGCTGGATGATGGCGCGGATGCCCGCCTCCGCCGCGGCGTCCACACCGTCGCGGAACGGGAAGAACGCGTCCGATGCGAGCGCCGCACCGGCGAGGTCGAAGCCGTTGTCGCGCGCCTTCATCACCGCGATCCGCGACGAGTCCACGCGGCTCATCTGCCCCGCGCCGATGCCGAGCGCCATGCCCTCGCGGGCGATGAGGATCGCATTGGACTTCACCGTCGCCACGGCGCGCCACGCGAACCGCAGATCCGCCCACTCCGCCTCCGTCGGCGCTCGGTCCGTGACGACGCGCCAGCCGTCTTCCGGGAAGCGCATCGCCAGGCGGCGCTGGGCGACGAAGCCGCCGCGGACGCGCTTCCAGTCCACCTCGTCCGCCGGCGCGGCGCCCACCGGAAGCTCGATTAGGCGAAGGTTCTTCTTCTCGGAAAGCAGCGCCAGCGCGCGTTCGCTGAACGACGGCGCCACGATGGCCTCCACGAAGTTGGGCCGCAGCAGCACCGCCGCCTGCTCGCTCACCGGCGCGCTGAACGCGATCACCGAGCCGAACGCGCTGGTGGGGTCCGTCATCAGAGCCTTCCGGTACGCCTCCGCCACGTCGCCGCCCACGGCGATGCCGCACGGCGTGGTGTGCTTGATGATCGCGCACGCCGCCAACTCCTCGCCCGCCCACGCCGATATGGCGAGCACCGCCGCATCCACATCGATCAAGTTGTTGAACGACAGCTCCTTGCCGTGCAGCTGGCGCATCTGCGGAAGCCCGCCTTCCCCACCCCGCTCCGCGTAGAATGCCGCCGGCTGGTCAGGATTTTCGCCGTATCGAAGATCCTGCACCTTCGTGAGCGACAGCCTCACGTCCGCCGGGAAGCCCGCATCCGCCGAAGGCTTCGCATCTCCCACAGCCACAGCGCTTTCGGCAGCGGAAGACAGGTATTCGGCGATGGCGCCGTCGTAGGCGGAGGTGTGCGCGAAGACCTTGGTCGCCAGCTCGCGGCGCACTGCGAGACCCGCATCTCCCGGCGCGTCCAGCGATTCGAGCACGCGCGCGTAGTCCGCGGGATCGACCACGACCCACACGCTCTCGTGGTTCTTCGCGGCCGACCGCAGCATGGACGGCCCGCCGATGTCGATGTTCTCGATCGCATCCGCCAGCGTGACGCCCGGCCGCGCGATGGTCTCGCGGAACGGGTAGAGGTTCACCGCGACGAGGTCGATGTTCTCGTAGCCCTGCTCGGCCATCTGCGCGGCGTCTTCCGCGTGACCGCGTCTGCCGAGGAGGCCCGCGTGCACGGCGGGATGCAGCGTCTTCACGCGGCCGTCCATCATCTCCGGATGGCCGGTGACCTCGCTCACCTCGGTGACGGGCAGTCCTGCGTCGCGCAGCCCGCGCGCCGTGCCGCCGGTGGAGAGCAGCGTCCACCCACGCTCGTGCAGCGCGCGCGCGAAGTCCAGCAGGCCAGTCTTGTCGGAGACGCTGAGCAGTGCTCTGGGCATGTGCTTTGTAAAGCTCGGAAGATGCGATGCAGTCCGCAGATGCGCGCTCAGCCGTCAGCCCGACACCGGAGGTGGATCTGCCGGTGGAAGCCGCAAGGTCGCGCGGATGGACGCGTCCGCGGGCGTCGGCGCATGCACGAGGTCGAACGCGAGCGGGCCGGGCGCTGGCGCATCGACCGGACCGCCCGTGACGAAAGCCTCCACGGCGTTCGGGAGCAGCACGTGCTCCACGGCGAGGACGCGCGCCGCCAGCGATTCCGGCGTGTCGCCGGGGAGGACGGGCACGGGCCACTGGGCGATGATCGCGCCCTCGTCGTACCGATCGTCGACCAGGTGCACCGTGGCGCCGGAGACGCGCGCGCCGGACTCGATCACGGCGCGGTGCACGCGCATGCCGTACATCCCCCGCCCGCCGAACGACGGCAGCAGCGCGGGATGGATGTTCAGCATTCGCCCGCGGAACCGCTCCACGACGCTGACCGGGACGAGCTGCAGCCACCCGGCGAGCACGACGAGGTCGATGCCGCGCGTCTCCAGCTCGGCCACGAGCCGCGCGTCGAACGCCTCCGCGCCCATCCCGCGCGCGTCGAGCACCACCGCATCCACGCCCGCGCGCGCTGCCCGCTCCCCGGCGCCGATGCCCTCGCGCCCGCACACCACCACCTCCACACGCGCGACCGGCTCCGGCGCGCCGTGCAACCGGTCGAGCAGCGCCTGGAGGTTGCTGCCCCCGCCCGAGGCGAGAACGGCGATGCGTGCGGGCATGCGCAAGACGTGCCTCCGGTGGGGGTGCGCGGACGGCGGCAAGATAGGCGTTGCGCCGCAGGAGCGTCAACCAAACACGCGGCATCCGGAGATGCGGCGTTTGCAGCATGGTAGCGTGGATGCAATTCCTTGACAAAAGGGCGCCTGCCGCGATTGCTTAGAAGGACGCGAGCGATGACAACGCCGTGCGCTCGCCCCTTCATCGCTCGGACGGTTGCAGCGAAAGGAGCAATCGGGATGGGAAAACTTGCACCCAAAGCGTTGCCCGGCCACCAGGCATTGCGGAACCTACACAAGCGCCTCCACGATCCGCGAGCCGCCGAGGTCACCGCGCGCGCCTTGGAGGCTCTGGATTGCGAGCTCTTCCTAAAAGAGTATGAGCAGGCGTACTCGGACCTGCGCGACAATCCTGGAGCATGGGCCGAAGTCGAAGCGGAACGGCGCGGCTTCGACGCAAGCCTGATGGACGGCATCGAGCCAGAAGAGCCTTGATGCAAGTCCGCCAACGTGAGGTTTGGTACGTGAACTCTCGCCGGTGGAGGGAAGCGAGCAGGCAGGGCTGCGGCCGGCCCTGGTCGTCTTGCGCGACGAGTTGAATCGCACCGGCATGTGCATGGTGGTCCCGGGAACCACCCGGCTGAAGAACCGGCCGGGCCGTGTCACCCTCCCGCACGGCGAGGGCGGCGTGGAGCGCGAGACCTACCTGCTCTGTGATCAGCTGCGGACCGTGGACTCGGTCCGGATGCGGCGGAGGTGCGGCAACGTCGACGCCAGGTACCTGGGCCAAGTGCTAACGATCGTCAGGTACTTCCTCACCGTACCTTGACCAGCCGCGAGCAAGAAAAAGGCGGACACCCGTGGGGTGCCCGCCTTTTCTTTTTCGAGGTGTACTTCCGGGGTTCAGCCCCGCCGAGCCTCAGCCCTCGTCGAGGGCTTCGCGCTCGCGGCGGATGGCGTCGGCGGCGGCGTCCAGCAGGTCGCGGTAGCCGGTGCTGTTGGCGCGGTGCCCGGCGATGTCCACCAGGTCCGCGCAGGCGGCGCGCATGCGGGCCTGCCGGGCGAGCGTGCCGTCTGCCGGCTGGCCGCGGCTGGGGTTGTGGACGCGCAGCTCGTCGCGCCGCACGGAGGGAGAGACCGCGCGCTCCGGGCTCGGCTCGCGCGGGCCCAGCACCTGTCGCACGGGCAGCGTCATGCGGTGGTCCGACGGGTCGCCCTGCCGCACGGTGACCAGCGCCCACGCGGTGCCGTCCTCGTCGTCCACGTAGAAGGTGCGGTCCTCGCCCGCGACCTCCACCGCGTTGCGTACGGTGCCCTCCAGCGCGGCGGACCACCAGTTCTCCAGCGGCGGCGCGCCCACAACCACGCGCACGCGGCGGCACGGCGTGGGCTTGCCCTCCCAGTAGGTGGGAAGCTCGATGCCCGCGTACTCCAGTGCCGTCATCACCACTCGGTCCATCCCGAAGCCGTCGTCGGGCGTCTCCGCCTCTTCCGGCACGCCGCACGCGCACTCCCACTCGTTGCGCGCGCAGGTGGAACACAGGTCCAAATCGTCGATCAGCTCGGCCACCAGCAGGAGAGCCGCCGCGTAGTCCATCTTGTCGCGCCGCTGCTCGCCGGGCACCAGCGCGTCCACCAGGTCCTGCGCCGTCTTGCGAATGCGGGCACGGCGCAGCCGCTCGCCGTCGTCCACGACGGGAACGTCGCGCGGGCGCATGGGCGGGCTGCGGTGCCGCCGGAAGTGCTCCCAGAACGCAGGCCAGCCGGGGTCGCCTTCGCCGCCGCTGGCGCGGGGTCCGTCCATGAGTGCCTGTGGGTTGGGGTCGCGGCGAGCGGCGCGGACGGGGCAGACCGCCCCGTGCGCGACCGCGTCGGCCGCCGTGCTGCCGCTAGACCAGGAAGGGGTTGGTGGTGCGCTCGTGGCCCACCGTGGTCTCCGGCCCGTGGCCGTTGTACAGCGTCGTCTCGTCGCCCAGCGTGAGGATGCGCCGGCGGATGGAGCGGATGAGCGTGCCGTAGTCGCCGCCCGGAAGGTCGGTGCGCCCGATGGAGCCGCGGAACACGCAGTCGCCCACCAGCGCCATCCCCTGCCCCACCAGCGTCACGTGCCCCGGCGCGTGGCCGGGCGTGAAGCGCACCTCCAGCTCGCACTCCCCGAAGCGCACCGTGCCGCCGTCCGCCAGCTCGGCGTCCACCGGCGGCAGCGGGTCCAGCCGAAGGCCGAACATCTGCGCCTGCGCGGGCGCGTTGGCGTAGAGGGGCGCGTCGGCCGGGTGCATGTAGATGGGCGCGCCCGTCTCGCGCTTCGCCAGCGGCAGCCCGTCCACGTGGTCGATGTGCGCGTGGGTGAGGACGATGGCCTCCACCTTCGCGCCGCTGTCGCGCGCCGCGGCCAGCATCTGCGGCGTGGCGAAGCCGGGATCGACCAGGATGGCGGCGTTCGTGGCCTCGCAGATCACGAGGTAGCAGTTCTGCGCGAACGGGCCGCCGGTGAAGCCGCGGACAGTCGCGTGCCCCTTCGCCCCGCCTGCGGTCGGCGGGTGCGCGTCGCCCCCGGCCGATGGATGCTCAGCCACGCAGTGCCTCCAGCACCTCGCCCGCCCCGTGCGCGCCCGCGGCCGAGTACGCGATCCGGCCGTCCGTCCCCACGAGGAACGTAGCGCGGCTCACCTCGCCGTCGTCGCGCATCACGCCGAATGCGCGGGCGATCTCGCCGCTCTGGTCCACGATCAGCGGAAAGTCCAGCGTGTACTTGTCCACGAACTCGCGGTGGCTCTCGGCGCTGCCGGGGTTCACGCCGAAGCGCGCCACACCGGCCGCCTCGTAGTCCCGGCCTTCGTCGCGCGCGGCGCACATCTGCCGCGTGCAGCCAGGGGTGTCGTCCTGCGGGTAGAACATGAGGAGCACGGACTGCCTGCCGCGGAAGTCCGCCAGCGACACGGTGCCGCCGTCGCTGGTGCGCGCGGTGAAGGCGGGCGCCTGCTCGCCCACCGCGAGCGGCGTGGGGGTCTCGGCCATCCGGTCCTCCCGATCGTGTTGTGGGGTGGTGATTGAAGAATGGTGCGGAGCGTCCCAAAAGGCAACGGATCACGACGCCCACATCCGGGAAACGGCCCCAAGATGCTGGATTTCCGTCCTTGCGCCACTCCGTACGCCCGTCCGCACCGTGGCACCGAACGCACGCTGCGCAGAGCCCGCCGCCGTCCGGCCCTGCACCCTCGTCTTTCGACGCGGAGAAACGGTGGATGCACGGCAGCGGCTCCCGGCGGCGAGCAACATATCGGCGGATGCGAACCGGTGCCACCCCGCGCGCCACTGCCGATGCGGCGCAGGTCATCGGCCGATGGTCTTCGCGCCTCCCAACCGTCGTCCTGGCCTCACACGCAGATGGGCGGCTTCCCGCACGGGAAGCCGCCCATCTGCCGAACGTTGTTCCGCGCCGAGGGTCAGGCGCAGCCGCAGCCGACGGTCGTCGCCAGTCCCGCGCGCTCCAGCGCCTCTTCCTCCTGCGAGAGCGGACGCCAGCCGCCGGAGAGGTCGAGCATGCGGCGCAGGGAGCGCTCGGCGCGGACGCGGACTTCCTCGTCCAGCACCAGCTCGTGCTGCTGGTTGTCGAGGCACCAGGCCAGCTTGGCGAGCGTGTTCACCTTCATGTTGCCGCAGATGGCCGCGCCCGAGAGCGGCACCAGCGTCTTCTCCGGGAAGCGCTGCTTGAGCCGGTCGATCAGCCCGCGCTCCGTGCCGATGATGAGCTCGTCGTGCTCCTCGGCGATCTGCACCATCTTGCTGGTGGACGTCACGAAGTCCGCCTGCTCCAGCAGCTCGGCGCGCGCCTCGGGGTGGATGACGACCAGCGCGTTCGGGTGCTTCTTGCGCGCGGCGGCCAGCTCGTCGAGCACCAGGTCGTCGTGCACGTAGCAGTAGCCGTCCCAGGCCACGATGGAGCCCGGCTCCACCGGGCCGCTCTCGCTTCCGGCGACCACGTACGGGCGGCCGGTCTTCTCCGCCGTGTAGCGCGCCAGGTTGCGGTCGGGCACGAAGAGCACCGTCTGCTCCCGCGGCAGCGACTCCACGACCTGCACGGCGTTCGCCGACGTGCAGCAGATGTCGCTCTCCGCCTTCACCTCGGCGGTGGAGTTGACGTAGGCGACCACGGCCGCGTCCGGGTAGCGGCCCTTGAGCAGCCGCAGCGCATCTCCCGTGACGAAGTCCGCCATGGGGCAGCCGGCGCGCAGGTCCGGCATCAGCACCGTCTTCCCGGGCGAGAGGATCTTCGCCGTCTCGGCCATGAAGTGCACGCCGCAGAAGACGATCACGTCGGCGTCGGTGGCCGCGGCCTCCTGCGACAGGCCCAGCGAGTCGCCCAGGAAGTCGCTGACCTCCTGGATCTCCACGCGCTGGTAGTTGTGGCCGAGGATCACCGCGTTCCGCTCGGCCTTGCGCCGGCGGATGCGGTCCGCCAGCTCCTCGCGGGGCAGGCGGGCATATTCGAGCGGGGTGCGCAGAGCGTCGGAAATCTGGATCAAGGCAGCCTCCACGGGGTCCGAGTTCCGGCGCCGGACGGGCGCGTATGCCGGTTCAAGCGGCACAATGGTAACGGGTTCGTCCCCTTTGTACAACTGTTCCGGCCGGAATGTTCTCACAACGAGAGCGTTTCCGTTCTCGATTGGAGATCATTCCGGCCGAGTGGAGCTTCCGGATCAGTCCGCGAAGGGCTGGCGGGGGTCTGGCTCGCCGGGGATGCGGGTCACGCGCAGGCGGGCGGCCCACGTCTGCTTCCACGGCGCGGCGGGCCGGCGGCTGGCGGACAGGTCCACCAGCTCGATCTCGTATCCCTCGAAGCAGAACGAGCGCTCGTCGCCCGGCGCGGTGCCCAGGCGGAAGGCGTGCTCCCCATCTCCCGGCTTCCACGCCTTGCCCCAGCGGTACGTGCGCAGCAGCACCGAGGCCGCGTCGCCCGTCTGCATGCCCTCGGGCGGCGGGGGCTGCGATGGGTCGAAGTCCACCGAGAGCCAGACGTCCTCGATGGCCCGGATCCAGCCCTGGTGGAGCCAGAACGGGCGATCCAGCGAGGCGCCGATGCTCACGTCGAGGCTGGGATGTTCGAGCGACATGGGACGTTCTTTCCTGCGAAGTTCCAGGTGCGCACACACGCGGAGTGCGGCGGAGCAGTCATTTTCAACGCGGATCGCCGCGGATTCGCGTGCATCCCGCCACGGCCGAGCTCGGACGGAACGCATCTGCCGAAACGCCGGTCCGCCGTGTATCCACCGTCCACCGGATCGGCGCCGCGATGCCCGAGCGCCGGGCGTGGACAAGGGCTCGTCGCCCGCCGGCAGGCCGTCGCTTCCAGCGTCCTGTTTTGATCTATGACGTAGCATCGTATCAGAGGGCACCCAAACGCAAGGGGCCCGTGGGAACGATCCCACGGGCCCCCGCTCTGTTCGTGGTCCCGCCCGGCCGTGCCTACGCCGTGAACGAGCTGCCGCAGCCGCAGCCGCCGGTGGCGTTCGGGTTGTTGAACGTGAAGCCCGAGCCCTGGAAGGTGGAGACGTAGTCGATCTCCACGCCGGCCAGGTACTGGAGGCTGAACGGATCCACGAAGAGGCGGATGCCCTCGACTTCGAGGATCATGTCCTCCTCGCCGGCCTCGTCCTCGATGTTGAGGCCGTACTGGAAGCCCGAGCAGCCGCCGGGCAGCACGCCCACGCGCAGGCCCGCGCCTTCGCTGGCGCCCTGGTCTTCCATGTACTTGCGGACCTCGGCGGCGGCGGTCGCCGTGAGGCTCACCGGGCTGGTGCTGGTGGCGGTCTCGGTCTGCTGCATTGCTTCCCCCGCATGATGAGGTGAACGCGCGGGAATCGCGCGGAGACGGCGTAGCTATACACTTGCGGCGCAGCAGGTTCCGCATCGCTGCGCACACGTGCTGCATCTTCCGATGCTAAAGATACCGATTCCCGCCCCCGCGTCAATCGTTTCAGCCCTGAGGCGCCGCGGGGCCCAGGATCGCCTCCACGGCGTCCCACAGCGAATCGGCGACGGTGATGAAGTCCAGCTCGCGCGCCTCCTCGATCTCGCTCTCCGGGCTGCGGACGAGGATGGCGACGCCCCCGGCGCGCCGGGCCGGGATCACGTCACGCAGGCGGTCGCCCACGAAGTGCGAGCCCTCCAGCGACAGCCCGTGCTCCTTCGCCGCCCGCGCGAACATGGCGATGCCCGGCTTGCGGCAGCTGTCCTCGGGCGTCTCGTCCGGAGGCTCCGCGCAGTGGTACTCGGCGTCGAGCCGCGCGCCCTTCTCCGCCAGCAGCGCCTGGAGGCGGGCGTGCACCGCGGCGTACTGCTCCTCGGTGAAGTACCCGCGCCCGATGCCGGACTGGTTGGTGACGAGCAGCGCCGGCAGGCCGGCGGCGTTCAGCCGGGCGATCGCCTCGGCCGCGCGGGGCAGCAGCTCCACCCCGGCCGGGTCGGCCAGGTAGTGTCGGTCCACGATGATGGTGCCGTCGCGGTCCAGGAACACCGCGCGCCGCCCGCCCTGCCCCGCCGCGGCCTCGCTCATCCCGCGGTGATGTTGAAGCCCGCGTCCACGTACATCGTCTCGCCGGTGATGCCGGTGGACAGGTCCGATGCCAGGAACAGCGTGGTCGATCCCACCTCGCTGGGCTCCACGGTGCGCTTGAGCGGCGAGCGCTCGGCGGTGACCTTCATCAGGTCGCGGAAGTGCGCCACGCCCCGCGCCGCCAGCGTGTTGATGGCGCCGGCCGAGACGGCGTTCACGCGGATGTTGCGCTCGCCCAGGCCCACGGCCAGGTAGCGCACCGACGCTTCGAGCGACGCCTTGGCCACGCCCATCACGTTGTAGCCGGGGACCGCCTTCTGCGAGCCGTAGTACGTCATCGCCACGACGCTGCCGCCGCCGGTCATCAGCGGCGCCGCGGCGCGCGTGAGGGCCACCAGCGAGTACGCGCTGATGTCGTGCGCGGTGGAGAAGTCCTCGCGCGTGGTCTCCAGGAACGGGTTCGCCATCGCCGCCTTGGGCGCGAACGCGACCGAGTGGAGGAGGAAGTCCAGCTTCCCCCAGCGCTGCGCCAGGTCCGCGAACACGGCCTCGATCTGCTCGTCGCTCTGGACGTCGAGGTCCATGAGCCGCACGTCGCCCAGCTCGGACGTGGTCTTCCGCACGCGGTCGGCCATGGTCTCGCCCTGGTACGTGAAGGCGAGCTCCATCCCCGCCCCCGCGAGCGCCCGCGCGCACGCCCAGGCGATCGAGTTCTGGTTCGCGACACCCACGATGAGGCCCTTCTTGCCGGCGAGGAGGCCGGACAGCGCCGTATTCTCAGGCATTGCTCTGACTTTCGGGTTGTTGGGTTCGGCGCCGCCCCTTCCTGCCCGGCCACCGGATGAAGCACTCGTCTGGTTCTCGTGAGATGCGCCTCGACGCTTGACGGGTAGACCCGCGGTCCCCGGCCACCTCGCCACCGCCCCAGCCCCGCCTCCAACAGGCTCCCCTCCCCCAGGCAGTTTTGGGGGAGGGGCTGGGGGAGGGGGCCCGCC
>DASRQW010000548.1 GCA_035696245.1 Longimicrobiaceae bacterium
AGCTGATATAGGAGCCGACTATGCCACGTGCCGTATCGAACGTTCCGCGCCTGAAGCGGAAGAAGCAGATCCTCAAGCACGCAAAGGGCGCCTTCGGCGCTCGCTCCAAGCTCTGGCGTCCCGCAAAGGAAACCGTCGAGCGCGGATGGAAATACGCGTACCGGGACCGCAAGAACAAGAAGCGCGAGTTCCGGCGCCTGTGGATCATCCGCATCAACGCGGCTGCCCGCACGCACGACCTTTCGTACAGCAAGTTCATGAACGGCCTGAAGCTGGCCGGCATCGAGATCGACCGTAAGGTGCTGGCCGACCTGGCCATCCGCGAGCCGCTCGCCTTCGAGCAGCTGGCAACGGCCGCCAAGGCCAAGCTGGGCTGATCCGGCCGGGCGGGCGACCGCCCGAACGGAACGAAAGCGGCGCCGGGGGAATTTTCCCCCGGCGCCGCTTCGTCGTATCCGCCATTTGCGCGGCTGGCGAGCCGTCGCGCTCGGCACCGATCGGCGCCTCACGCGGAGTTGAAATGAGAAGGCCGACCCCCGGCCGGTCGCGGCGTAACTAAATTCAGTTCGCCAGGGAATTGACCGTTCACGGGCCCGAGGGCCCCTAGCCGGCGGTCGGCCATGTCGACTCAGGAGAGCTTCCCGAATATAACCGTCAATCTACCGGATCGGCAGTCCCTTTCGCGCCGCCGATCCGTGCGTCGGTCCTCCGGAAGGCGCGGGATTGTGAACTGCAACGCCGGGAGGTATCATCCTTCGCGACACGACGGGGATCTTGAGTAGCCGCGCATCTCCCGCCGTCCATCGCACATCCGCAGTTCGTAGGCCGACGCAGTACAGAACGGTCGGCAAATCCGCATCTCCCGTTCAGTCCACATCCCCGCAGTCCGCATCTCCCGCGGTTCCATCGACCGCAGTCCGCATCGCGTTCGCAGCAGGAAGATCCGCACTCCGCAACTCGCAGCACGGCAGTCCGCCTTCCATCCCCATCTCCCGAGGACATCCGCGTGAGCAGACGAATCCTGAGCCACGAGCCGTACAAGCCGTTCGACAAGGGCGAGAAGCGCTACGACGTGGCCGTGATCGGCGGCGGTGTGAGCGGCGTGTACACGGCGTGGCGCCTCAAGCAGAGCAACCGCAAGCTGAAGGTGGCGCTCTTCGAGTACGGCAACCGCATAGGCGGGCGGCTGTACAGCTACCCCATGCCGGGGATGCCGAACATCAAGGCGGAGCTGGGCGGCATGCGCTGGCTGCTGAGCCACGAGATCGTTGTGGGCCTCATCCGCCACCTGAAGCTGCGCACGCGCGTGTTCCCCATGGGCAAGGACGGCGGCGCGAACAACCTGATGTACCTGCGCCGCCGCCAGCTGCGCGTGAAGGACCTGACGGACCCGGCCAAGGTGCCGTACCTGATGAACCCCGACGAGCAGGGGATGAACCCGGACCAGCTCCAGGCCTACGTGATGGACAGCCTGCTGCCCTTCAACAAGGACCTGAGCGCGACGGACTGGTGGACGGTGCCGGTGCTGAACGGCACGCCGCTGTACAAGCTCGGCTTCTGGAACCTGCTCTACAAGGTGCTGAGCAGCGAGGCGTACCAGTACATGTACGACGCCAGCGGCTACTATACGAACGTGGCGAACTCCACCGCGCCGCTGTCGCTGCCCATCACCGAGTACGACCCGAACAACCAGTACTACACGCTGGACGACGGCTACGAGGAGCTGCCGCGCACCATCGCGCAGCGCTTCCGCGACCTGGGCGGCGAGATCCACATGAACCACCGCCTGGACTCGTTCGGGCGGCGCGGGGCGGACGGGGATTACGCGATGTGCTTCGTGAAGACGGAGACGGACGAGGGCGGCAAGACGCACGACCTGCCCGGCCGGCCCGAGGCGCACCTGGACGCGGAGAAGGTGGTGCTGGCCCTGCCGCGGCGCTCGATCGAGCTGATCCGCTGGAACCGGATGGACGACGGCAGCGAGCTGCGCGACCGGGTGGAGTCGGTCATCAGCCAGGCGGCGTTCAAGATGTTCCTGGGCTACCCGTACCCGTGGTGGCGCGCGCTGGGCGTGGACGCCGGGCGCACGATCACCGACATGCCCATCCGCCAGACGTACTACTTCCAGACCGAGAGCGAGATGGGCGGCGACCCCGAGAACCACAACTCGCTGCTGATGGTGAGCTACAACGACCTGGGCAGCGTGCCGTTCTGGAAGGCGCTGGAGTGGCGCCCCGGCGTGCCCAGGTTCGAGGGTCGCACGGACGACCCGGACTGCGCGGACGCCGACGCCCCGCGCCGCAACTACCACCTGAACGGCGAGCCCGCCGTGCGCCCGCACGAGTTCACCATGAGCAAGGAGATGGTGAGCGAGGCGCAGGACCAGGTGCGCGAGGTGCACGGCCTGAAGTTCGTGCCCGAGCCGTACACCGCCGTCTACCACGACTGGGGCGACGACCCGTACGGCGCCGGGTGGCACGCGTGGAAGGCCGGTGTGGAGTTCTGGGACGTGATGCCTTACATGCGCGGCATTCCCGGCGAGAAGGTGCACGTGTGCGGCGAGGCGTACTCCATCGGCCAGGGATGGGTGGAGGGCGCGCTCCAGACGGCGGAGCTGATGCTGAAGGAGCACTTCGGCCTGAAGCGCCCGGAGTTCATCCCCAAGGAGTACTACGACAAGGAGATGGGCCCGTGACCGCGGCGAAGAAGACCGCTGCCCGCGCCGCATCTTCCGCCAAGCGCCCCGTCGCCCCGTCCGCCGATGTGGCGTCGGCGGATGCGGGTGCGGCTCCGGGAGATGCGGGGCAGTGGACCGTTGCGCGATACCTCGCTACGCGGCTGGCGGAACTGGGCGTGGGGCACCTGTTCGCGGTGCCGGGCGACTACGCGGGCAACTTCCTGTCGCTGATCGACAAGGAGGGCGGGGAGATCGGCATCCGGCGCGTGGGCACGTGCAACGAGCTGGAGGCGGGCTACTCGGCCGACGCGTACGCGCGGCTGCGCGGCGTGGGCGCGGCGTGCGTGACGTTCGGCGTGGGCACGTTTAGCCTGCTCAACGCGCTGGCGGGCTCGTACGTGGAGGAGCTGGCGGTCGTGCTCGTGGTGGGCAGCCCGGCATCTCAATCCCGCACCACGGAGCGGCGCGAGGGCGTGCTCTTCCACCACTCCACCGGCACGCTTACGGCAGACGAGGACTCGGTGCGCAACGTGACCGTGGCGCGCGAGGTGGTGCGCGACCCGCTGCGCGCGCCCGAGCAGATCGACCGCGCCCTCAGCGCGTGCCTCACGTGGCGGCGGCCGGTGTACGTGGAGGTCTTCGCGAACGTGTGGAACCTGCCGTGCGAGGCGCCGCGCGGGCGGCTGGAGCCCGGCACGCTGCCCACGTTGCAGGCTTCGTTGGATGCGGCTCTGGACGCCACGCTGGAGCACCTGTGGAAGGCGAAGCGGCCGGTGATCTGGGCAGGCATGGAGGTGCAGCGCTTCGGGCTTCAGGAACTGCTATTGGAGCTGGTGCGCGAGACGGGCTTCCCCTTCGCGACCGACCTGCTGGGCAAGGGTCTGGTGCCGGAGAACACCCCGGGGTTCGTGGGCTGCTACGACGGCGCGTCGGCGAGCCGCAAGACGAAGCGGCTGGTGGAGAAGGCGGATTGGCTGCTGGGCCTGGGCACGCTGGTGACGGACGACTTCCTGGGGCTGGTGAAGAGCAGCTACGGCACGATGTCGCTGGCGTGGAACGGCTCGGTGCGCGTGGGCACGGCGGTGTGGGACTGCGCACCGCTGCGGACGTTCATGGAGCAGCTCCTGGTCCGCCTGCGCGAGCGGAAGTACGGCGCGCCCGCCGGGGCGGTGAAGGCGCTGGCCGCGGCGGGTGCACCGGAGCAGGCGCTGCTCGCCTCCGCAGGCGCGGAGACGGCGATGTCCGTCGCCGCGCCGAAGGTGAAGCCGGCGGACCGGCAGGTCACGTACGACCTCTTCTTCCAGCGCATGCGCAAGTGGGTGGACGACTCGATGGTGCTGATGGCGGACACGACCATCGCGCTGTACTCGGCCGCCGAGCTGCCGGTGAACACGCGCGACGGCTTCATCGCGCAGGCGGCGTGGAACTCCATCGGGTACACGACGGGCGCGTGCCTGGGCGCCGGGTTCGCGGACCCGTCGCGGCGGCCGGTCGTCTTCACCGGCGACGGGGGATTCCACATGGTCGCGCAGGCGCTGGCGGACGTGGTGCGCGCCAGGCACGGCACCGTGGTCTTCATCTTCGACAACGCGCTGTACGGAATCGAGCAGGCGTTCGTGAACGTGAAGTTCTTCACCGAAGGCGAGCCGGTGGAGGATTTCGACCTGCTGCACCGCTGGGATTACGCGCGCCTTCCAGAGGTGTTCGGCGGCGGGTGGGGCGCGACGGTGAACACCATGGGCGAGCTGGACTCGGCGCTCAAGCAAGCGAAGGCGAACACGGACAAGCTGTCCATCATCGCGCTCCGCATCCCACAGAACGACATCACCAAGCAGATGATCGAGCAGGTCGGCTGATCCTCCGCAGCACATCTACCGACACGTGAATCCCCCGGCCGCCGCGAGGCAGCCGGGGGATTCGGTTATTCGGTCCGCATCTCCCGTCGCTGCCGGGAAGACGGTGCGGTCAGTAGTTGCGCAGCGAGATGCTGTTCAGCACCACCTGTGGCGAGACGCCGGTCCACCCGCCCTCGTTGGTGAGCGCGACGCTGTTCGTCTGCCCGAGGTTCACGTAGTTGGAGATGTCGAACGTGTAGCTGTACGCGCCGCCGCCCGATACGTAGTAGTTGTCCGACGAGTTGTTGTTGGACGTGAAGTCCGGGCTCCAGAACAGCCCCCACAGCGAGTAGCCCGCGCCCCGGTTGTCGTACCAGTTCTCCGTGCGGTTGCTGTTCGGGTAGTAATAGCTCGTGCCCTTGGTGAGCGTGTTGGCGGCGATCGCCACCCCGTTGACCTTCACGTTCAGCACCGAGCCGTTGCCAGCCGTGCCGTACGGGTAGTTGATGCGGCCGTCGAAGCTCAGGTACACGGGGCCCGACGACGGGATCTGCACGCTGTACGTGACCCCGCTGGACACGCTCAGGTTGGTGTTCGAGGAGAGCAGCTCGTACCCGCCCGAGGTCAGGCGGTGCGCCGGCCCCTGCTTGGGGGCGATGGGATCTGCCGGGCTGTCCGAGCATCCTGCGATGCCCAGCGTGGCGGCGGCGACGAGGATGTGGCTGGCGTAGCGCAACAGCTTTCTCATGAGGACCTCCTGAGAAGTGATCCCGAGCCACCCGTCCGGCGGTCGCCGGGGGTAAGCTCACAATGCGCCTTCACAATGAACGGATCGCGTCCGAATGTCAACAGTTGTGTCTTAAAGCGTGCGTTTGTATGTTGACGTGCTGTTGGAATTTAGGGCGATGGTGGACCGGTTTCACCATCTGAATAGCGCGTTTCCCGCTGATTCTGTCCGGGGATGATTTCTCTCCGCGTCGATTTATCTCGCTGCTCCGATCGTTTTCACGCTCGCACACTCCCCTGCGACTGTAGGGGCTGCGATTGATCGCGCCCGAAGCCTTTCCGCCGCGCAGCAGGTGCGGGAACACGGGATGTGCATCTGATGGCGTCACGGGTGGTCCGGTCGGGTTTCCGCGGATGGCGGCAGCGCTTAACTTTCTATTTGTCAGTCGACACTCCTGACAGACCGAACAGCGTAATCCCCACAGGAAGAAACCAGGATGGCCGACCAGATCCGCGTTCGCTTTGCGCCCAGCCCCACGGGATACCTGCACGTGGGCGGCGCCCGCACGGCGCTGTTCAACTGGCTGCTGGCGAAGAAGCACGGCGGCGTGTTCGTGCTGCGCATCGAGGACACCGACCGCGAGCGCAGCAACGACGAGAGCACGCGCACCATCCTGGAAGGCATGACCTGGCTAGGCCTCACCTGGGACGAGGGCCCGTTCCACCAGGCCGACGGCTTCGCGCGCCACCAGGCCGACGCGCGCCGCCTGCTCGCCGATGGCAAGGCGTACCGCTGCTTCTGCACGGCCGAGGAGCTGAACGCGGCGCGTGCCGCCGCCGGCAACGAGTACCGCTACGACCGCCGCTGCATGGCGATCCCGCCGGCGGAGAGCGAGTCGCGAGCGGAGGCGGGCGAGCCGTTCACCGTGCGCTTCCGCGTGCCCGAGGGGACGACGGAGTGGGACGAC
>DASRQW010000549.1 GCA_035696245.1 Longimicrobiaceae bacterium
CGTGCGCCCGGCGATCACCTGCGCGAACGAGGTGGGCGCGGTGGGCCCGTCGCCGCAGGCGGCCAGCAGCAGCGCGAGTGCGGCGCAGGCGAGGGTGACGGGCGTGCGGAGGGAGCGAGCCTTCAATGGACCTCGGGAGCCTTGCCGGGAGTGCCTGCGGGTGGGGATACCACGGAAGGTAGGGACGGCGGCCGGGGGCGTCAAGCGCGGGCGCCGCCGCTTCTTGACACCCCTTCCGCGCGCGGGATAGGTTGCACATCGAACGTTCGAACGCAGTCCTTCCCCATCCTGCCGAGCATGACCGACGAGCGAAGCGCGTACGACGAGAAGCTGGAGAGCATCCTGCGCACGGCGGCCGGCATCTTCGCGGAGAAGGGCTACCACCAGGCCAGCATCCGCGACATCGCCCGTGCCACCAAGGTCAGCCTCTCGGGGCTGTACTACTACTTCAAGAGCAAGGAAGAGCTGCTCTTCCTCATCCAGGACCACGCGTTCGGCACGCTGGTGGCCAACCTGGAGCGCCTGCTGGAGGGCGTGGAGGAGCCGCACCGCCGCATCCGGCTGCTGATCGAGAACCACCTGCGGTACTTCGTGGCCAACATGGCCGAGATGAAGGTGCTCTCGCACGAGGCCGAGTCGCTCACCGGCGAGTACCGCAGCCGCGTGAACGCCAAGAAGCGGCGCCTCACCGAGATCGCGGTGAGCATCCTGGGCGAGCTGCGGCCCGGCGGCGGCGTGGACACGCGCACTGCCGCGTTCGCCATGTTCGGGATGATGAACTGGATCTACAACTGGTACCGGCCCGAGCGCGACGCGCCGGTGGAGAAGCTGGCCGAGGAGATGAGCCGCATCTTCCTGGAAGGCTTCCTCCCCGACGGCGCCCAAGTGCCCGACGCGGCGAGAGAGACCGCGCCGGGCGAGCAGAACCCATCGATCTGGCGCACCGCGCCCGCCGAAGGCTGAGCGGCGCTTTCGATCACACTTCGCGTTAAACCACCCTCGGAGAACAAGATGGCAGACACGACGCTGGTGCACTACGAGGCCAAGGACGGCATCGCGCTCCTCACGCTCGACGACCCGCCGGCGAACACGTACACGCACGAGATGATGGTGCAGATCGACGCCGCCGTGCTCAAGGCGCGCTTCGACGCCACCGTCGACGTGATCGTGATCGTGGGCGCGGGCGAGAAGTTCTTCTGCGCCGGCGCCAACATCAACATGCTCTCCAAGGCCGACCCGACCTGGAAGTACTACTTCTGCCTGCACGCCAACGAGACGCTGCTGCGCCTGGAGCACACGCCCAAGCTGGTGATCGCGGCGCTGAACGGCCACACGGTGGGCGGCGGCCTGGAGATCGCCATGGCGGCCGACATCCGCATCGCGCGCCGCGGCGCCGGCAAGGTGGGGCTTCCCGAGGTATCGCTGGGCGTGCTGCCCGGCACCGGCGGCACCCAGCGCCTCACGCGCCTGATCGGCGCCAGCAAGGCGATCCAGCTCATGGCCGAGGGCGGCAACTTCGACTTCGAGGAGGCCGAGCGCCTGGGCATCGTGAACAAGGTGCTCGACAGCGAGTCGCGCGATGCCTTCCTGGAGCAGGTGCTGGAGTACGCGAAGAGCTTCACGCGCCCCAACAAGGCCACGTTCGCGGTGGGCAACATCAAGCGCGCGTGCCAGACGGGCGGTTCGCTGCCGCTGGAGCAGGGCCTGGCGCTGGAGCGCGAGCTGCAGGCGCTGCTCTTCAACAGCAGCGACGCCAAGGAGGGCCTGAACGCCTACGTCGAGAAGCGCAAGCCGGCCTTCACCGGCAAGTAGGCGGCGCCGAGCGGTACACTGCACTCGGGGGATGAGGAGCGGGCGACGGCCGCCGCTTCCCTCCCCCGCTTGCTTTTGCGGGCGCGGGCGGGGAGGTTTGGGGGCGAGGGAAGGCTTGGCGCGCTTCACAGGTTCGAGGCGGCGGAGAGGGCCCCCTCCCCCAACCCCTCCCCCAAAACTGCCTGGGGGAGGGGCGTCAGGGTGGTGCGTGACGGTGGGATGGTGCGGCTGGTTGGGACTGCTGCCGGCGGTTGATGATCGTCGAGCGCTGGACCATTCCGCTGTACTGCGAGACGGGGCGGGGTGGATTCTGCCCCACTCCCAACCCAGCCCGCACCCCGCCCGACCCTCCCGACCCACACTTTTGGTCTCCCCTCCCCCAGGCAGTTTTGGGGGAGGG
>DASRQW010000550.1 GCA_035696245.1 Longimicrobiaceae bacterium
TTGCGGGGGAGGGGCTGGGGGAGGGGGCACCTCCTCCGCATCAACACTTCTTCTGGACCCGAAAACCTCTCCCTTTCACACCGCGTTTAGCGCCCGGTCCAGCAGCCGCAGGAATCTCCAGCCCTCGCGGGCGTACGCGAGCGGGCCCATGCCGGTGCCGTGCGTGGAGTGCGCGAAGAGGCGCGTGATGGTCACCGTGGGACGGGTCGGGGGCGGAAGGCGCTCGAAGAGGCGCAGCGATTCCGTGTAGGGCACGAGGCGGTCCTCCAGCCCGTGCGCCAGGACGACGCGCGCGCGGACGTGCGGGAGGTGCGGGCGCGGGTCCAGGCCGGGGTCCATGTCCAGCGCGGCGGCGGCGAAGTCCGCGGCCAGGCGCCGCGCGAAGTCCACGTCCGCGGGGCCCTGCCCGGCGGGCGGCGCGACCGAGTCCCAGATGCGCTGCTCGTCTGGCGAGAGGCGGGCGCGGATGGTGGCCTTGAGCGGGTCGTAGTCCGCGTCGCCCGCGTACTTGCCCAGCCGCCCGGCCTCGACCGCCAGCTCGTGCGCGGCCGCGCGGACGGCTTCCATGTGCTCGTAGCCTGGCACGCGCGTGAGATAGTTGCCCACTATGATCCAGCGGCCGTACGGGTCCGGGTCCAGCCGCTCCTGCACCCCGTTCCACTCGTGCTCACCCGTCATCATGCTGCGCACCGAGCGCCCCAGGTCGCAGTATCCCCCGAAGCCGACCACGCCCCGCAGCACCCCGTGCAGCGACGGGTCGGCCGCGGTGATCAGCGCCTGCGTGGCGCCGAACGAGAAGCCCACCACGCCCACGCCCCCCGGCCGCACCTGCGGCAGGGAGGCGACGTGCCGCAGCGCCGCCGCGATCGTCTCGCCCGCCGCCTTCGTGTCGATGCGCAGCTCGCGCCACGCGGGCACGTCGGGCACCATCACCACCGCGCCCGCCGCCGCCATCGACTGCGCGAAGCGGCGCAGCGAGGTGTGGTGGCGGCCGGGCACCGTGAGCCCGTGGAGGACCACGAAGCCTGGCGCCGGCCGGCGCGTCTCCGGCAGGAAGAGCGTGGCGTCGCGGTCCTCGCCTTCGACCTGGAAGACGATCTCCTCGTCGCGCTCGGCCGCGGCGGTGGCGCCCGGGCGCAGGTAGCTGCGGAGGAAGCGTGCGGCGCGCAGCATCTACCGAACCTCCGCGCCGTGCGCCGTGCCGACGGCCTGGGAGATGGACGTCATTCCTTCTCCGTGTAGATGGGACAGCAGGCCGCGGTTGATGGAGCGCACGATGCCCGGCCCGCCGTACACGAAGCCGGTGTAGACCTGCACCAGGCTGGCGCCGGCGCGGATCATCTCCCACGCATCGTCCGCGTCGAAGATGCCGCCCACGCCGATCACCGGCAGCGCACCGCCCGTCGCCCGATGGATGCGCGCCACGACCTCCCGCGCGCGCCGCCGCACGGGCGCGCCGCTGATCCCGCCCGCGCCCAGCGCCTCTACGTCCGCCGCGGGGGTGCGCAATCCCTCGCGCGAGACGGTGGTGTTCGTGGCGACGATGCCCGCGATCCCCTCGTCCGCCGCGATGGCGACGACCTCGTCCACCTGCGAGTCCGACAGGTCGGGGGCGATCTTGAGCAAAATGGGGGTGGGAGATGCGCGGCGCGCCGCCGCCGTCTCGTTCGTCCGAGCGCGGAGATCGCGCAGAAGCTCGCGGAGCGGTGCGGCGTCCTGGAGCGCGCGCAGCCCCGGCGTGTTGGGTGAGCTGACGTTCACGACGATGTAGCGGGCGAAAGGCTCCAGAAGCTCCAGGCTGCGCAGGTAGTCGCCCGTGGCGTCCTCCAGCGGCGTGACTTTGCTCTTGCCCAGGTTGATGCCCAGCACGGGCTCGATGGATGCGCGGCCGAGGTGCGCGGCGACGGCTTCCGCCCCGGGGTTGTTGAAGCCCATGCGGTTCAGCAGCGCGCCGTCCGCCGGGAGACGGAAGACGCGGGGCGGGGGATTGCCGGGCTGCGGCAGCGCCGTCACCGTCCCGATCTCCACGGACCCGAACCCGAGCGCCCCCAGCGCGTTGAACGACTTGCCGCTCTTGTCGAATCCCGCGGCAAGGCCCACCGGATTCGGGAAGCCGATGCCGAACACCGTCGTCTCCAGCGCGGGGTCGCTCACCTCCAGCGCCCGCCGCGCAGCCGCTCGCGCGGCCGCCGTCCCGAGCGCCGCGTTCAGCGCCGCCGTGCCGAGGTGGTGCGCGCGCTCCGCCTGCAAGCCGAACAGCAGCGGGCGGAGCAGTCCGTAGAGAGACATGGTCGCGGTGCGGGGGACGTCGTGCGCTTCGGACGCGGAGACTCCGAAGCTATCCCGCGTCCGCAGTGGACGGCAAGCGCGCGCGCCGCGTCTGAATCCCACCATCGAGCTCTTTCCACGGCCACGCATCCGCGGAGACGCTGACGGGGTTCTGAGAGGTCTTGTGCCGATCTGTGTAGATGGTTATCTAATTAGATGTGCATCGAATTTACAGACTGCAAGGAGGCGGCGATGGAGGTGGAGAGCGCGCTGGCGCACCTGAAGGCGCTGGCGAACGAGGCGAGGCTGAAGCTGCTGGGTCTGGTCGCGCAACGGGAGCGCAGCGTGGGCGAGCTGGCCGAGATCGTGGGGCTGAAGGAGCCCACCGTCTCGCATCACCTGGCGAAGCTGGCGGAGGTGGGGCTGGTGCGGATGCGGCAGGACGGCAACGTGCACTTCTACCGGCTGGACGGCGACGCGCTCCAGCAGCTCAGCCGCGACCTCTTCACGCCCGAGAAGGTCGTCTCCTTCGCCGGCCACGCCGAGGCGGACGCATGGGAGCGCAAGGTGCTGGACGTGTATCTACAGGACGGGCGGCTGATGAAGATCCCGGATACGCGGAAGAAGCGCGATGTGGTCCTCCGCTGGCTCGCGACGGAGTTCGAGCAGGGGCGCCGCTACGCCGAGCGCGAGGTGAACGAGGTCATCAAGGCGCGCCACCCAGACTTCGCCACGCTGCGCCGCGAGCTGATCGGCGCCAAGCTCATGGCGCGGGAGAGCGGCATCTACTGGCGCCTGCCCGACACGGCGGACGCCGCCGCGTAAACCATCCACCGAGGCAATGTCATGGCTGGAGAGCTCGACTTCGGAGAGCTGAACGCCGTCGGCTGCTGGGAGTGGCGGCTGCACGCGTACGACGGCCACACGCTGCGCCTCATCGGCGGCGGCGACCTGGTCTACTCGCACGTGGCGGAGCTGCACCTGGCAGGCGTGAGCTACCTCGACTGCCCCGTGCGGATGATGCATCCTGTCTTCCGCGCGGCCACGGAGACGGAGAGATCCAGCGTGGCGCAGAAGGTCGAGGTCACGCGCGGAACCCTCATCCTCGCCATCGAGGCGGAGACGACGTCGAGCGTGGACCCCCTCGTCTTCTTCATCGCCGCGGAGACGGCGGAGCTTCGCCGCGGCTTGGTCCGTTACGCGGATCCCGATCGAAGCTGAAACGATCCTCGCGACAGCCTCTGGCTCGCCCTCCGTTCTTGTGATGATACCTCCGTCCCCGCGTCCAGCCGCGCATCTCCCGCCCCGAGCCCGTCGCCTTCTCGCGGCGCTCGGCGAATCCCTTGCTACACATCTGGCGCGGGACTACGGTAGGATGGGGATGCGCTCCGCCCGGCCGGATGTTGGCGGTGCCGTCGCGGGCACTCGTGCGAGGCGCATCGCGCGTCATCCGCTGAGCATCTCCCGATCCGCTCCCCCGTCTTCACGTCCGCGAGAAAATCGATCAGCGCGTCCATCCACTCAGCAGGCGATGCGAGCGCGCGGGGCGCGGCGGTCATCTCCGCGGCGGATCGCGGGGCTTGGCGCTTCCTCGGTTCTCATCCACCTCATCCAACCACGTGACCGGAGGGGAAGAGCGATGGCGAACGCGAACGAGCTGGCGAGCCTGGCCATGAATCTGCCCGGTGGCATCCCGGACGAGGTCGTCGCGCGGGCGGAGCAGCCCAGCGCACCCGAGCGGCCCGAGGCGGCGAGCGCGCTCAGCTTGGTCAGCCGCGTCGGCTTCCTCTCCGGCGGCGGCGCGCAGCCGTCGAAGGCCGAGCTGGAGCGGCTGATGGGCACGAACGACCTGGTGGACGAGTTCTACCTGGAGCGCGCGCTGCTGGCCGCGAAGCCCGTGTGCCGTGTGAGCATACGCGCGCCGTCCGGACACGAGCGCGGCTGCGCGACGGGCTTCATGGTCTCGCCGCGGCTCATGCTCACCAACCACCACGTGCTGGGTTCGGCAGACGAGGCGGCGCCGTCCATCGCCGAGTTCAACTTCCGCTTCGACGTGGCGGGGCGGCCGGAGCCGTCGCACTGCTTCCGCCTGCGGCCGGACCTCTTCTTCTTCAACCACGAGGCGCTGGACTTCGCCCTCGTGTCGGTCGAGGCGGTGTCTACCGACGGCAAGGCGGAGCTGCGGGACTTCGGGTTCCACCGGCTGATCGCCGAGAGCGGCAAGGCGCTGCTGAACGAGTGGATGACCATCGTGCAGCACCCCGGCGGGGCGCGGCGGCAGTTCGCCATCCGCGAGAACCAGTGCGTGGCCGACACGGACCCGGACGTGATCTGGTACGCGAGCGACACCGCCCAGGGCTCCAGCGGCTCGCCGGTGCTGAACGACAGCTTCCAGGTGGTCGCGCTGCACCACGCGGGCGTGCCGCGGCAGGACGCGGCGAGGCAATACATCCTCAAGTCCGGCCGCACGGTGCCGGACCTGAACGGGGTGGACGACAGCGACGTGGACTGGATCGCGAACGCCGGCATCCGCGTGAGCCGCATCTGCGCGACGGTGAAGGAGCAGGCGCAGGAGCGCGGCGGCCACCTGGCGGAGCTGAAGGAGGCGATGCAGGGCGGCGACGTGCTCGCCACCGCCTACGCCCGCGCCGCGGCGCCGCGCGAGACCGGCCCGGCCGCGCCGGACGCGGATCGGGGCGTCGTCGCCGGCAACGGCATGGCGGCGGGCGGTCCCGGCCGCCTCGTCCTCGGCTCGCTGGTCCTGGAGCTGAACGGCAGCCTGCTCGGCATCCCCTCCACCTCGCCGCGGGCGATCCCCGCTGCGGCGCCCGCTCCGCCGCCGGCACCGATGGACGGCGACGCGGGCGCGGCGGAGTCGTTCAAGGAGCCGGTCGTCGACACCGACTACTCGTCGCGCCAGGGGTTCGACACGGATTTCCTGGGGCTCCGCACGCCGCTGCCGGAGCTGGCGGACCCGTCGCTCGCCGCGGCCATGCACGACGGCCGCTCCGTGATCCCGTACGAGCACTTCAGCGTGGTGCTGCACCGCGAGCGGCGGCTGGCCATCTTCACCGCCAGCAACGTGGACGGCAGCGCGGCGGCCAAGCGCCCGGAGGCGGGGCGCAAGTACACGCGCGAGGCGCTCACCGGCCTCACCGCCAGCCAGATGGAGAAGTGGCTGCTGGACCCGCGCCTGCCCGAGGCGGCGCAGATCCCGGACGCGTTCTACACGCGCGACAACGGCGCATTCGACAAGGGCCACGTCGTCCGCCGCGAGGACGTGTGCTTCGGCACCAGCTTCGCGCAGGTGCAGCGCGCGAACGGGGACACCTTCCACGTGACCAACTGCTCGCCGCAGCGGGGCGGGTTCAACCAGAGCGGCAAGGGCGGCATCTGGGGCGGGCTGGAGAACTTCATCGCCGCGCAGGCGGACGACGAGCGGCTGTGCCTCTTCGCCGGCCCCGTGCTGGCGGACGACGACAAGCTCTTCCCCGGCCCGCACCGGGTGCGCATCCCCACCCGCTTCTGGAAGGTCGTCTGCGCGCGGAAGTCCTCGCGCCTCCAGGTCTTCGCCTTCGTGCTGGAGCAGGACGTGTCGGACCTCCCCGTGGAGTTCGCCGTCACCGCGGAGTGGAAGGCCCGCCAGGTCTCCCTGCGCGACCTGGAGAAGCTGGTGCGCTTCGTGAAGTTCCCCACGGTCTACCACACGGCGGACCAGGGGAAGGCGAAGAAGGTCGCCGTCAGTCACATCTCCGTGTAGCCCGCCACCGGCGGGAAGCCGGCCGGTGAATGTGAAGCATCGGGGGACGGTTCCGTAGATGAGAGCCGCCGGCGGACAGGACGGTAGATGTGATGAGGAGGGGCGCCGGGAGAAGCTTCCGGCGCCCCTCCGCGCATCCGGTCCGGGGCCTGCGTCACAGTGAGCCGCGCTCACGCCGGTGGCGGCGGCGAGCCCGTGCGCCTGCCATTGACGGGCCCCGCGAGCGCCGGGCATATTGTGAGGTTTCGCCGGCCAACTCACCGCCAGGACAAAGAGCTATGGGCACGCAGGGCAAAGACGTGGACGTGGTGTTCCTCTCCGCCGCCCGGACCGGGTTCGGGACCTTCGGCGGGACCCTCAAGGACTTCTCGGCGACCGACCTGGGCGTCTTCGCGGCCAAGGGCGCGCTGGAGCGCTCCGGCGTGCCTGCCGGCGCGGTGGGCCACGTGGTGTTCGGCAACGCGCTCCAGACCAGCGCCGACGCCATCTACCTCGCCCGGCACGTGGGCCTCAAGGCCGGCCTGGGCATCGACGTGCCGGCCATCACCCTGAACCGCCTGTGCGGCTCGGGCTTCCAGGCCATCGTGACGGGTGCGATGGAGATCATGCTGGGCGAGTGCGAGGTCGCGCTGTGCGGCGGCGCCGAGAGCATGAGCCAGGCGCCGCACGTGATCCGCGGCGCGCGGTGGGGCGACCAGCGCCTGGGGCCGGCCGGCAAGTTCTACGAGGACCTGCTGTGGGAGTCGCTCACCGACCCGTTCGCCGGCTGCTCCATGGCGATGACGGCCGAGAACCTGAGCGACCACTACGGCATCACCCGCGAGCACGTGGACGAGTACGCGCTCCGCTCGCAGCGCCTTGCGGGCCAGGCGTGCGAGGAGAAGCGCTTCGACGCCGAGATGGTGCCCATCACCATCAAGAGCCGCAAGGGCGAGACGGTCTTCCAGTGCGACGAGCACATGCGGCCCGACACCACGCCCGAGCAGCTCGCCAAGCTCAAGCCGTACTTCAAGGAGGGCGGCACCGTGACCGCCGGCAACGCCTCCGGCATCGGCGACGGCGCCGCGGCGGTGGTGATCGCCAGCGCGAAGTGGGCCGACGCGAACGGCGCCAAGCCCATCGGGCGCCTGGTCTCGTGGGGCATCGCGGGCGTGGAGCCCAAGCACATGGGCATCGGCCCGGCGCCCGCCTCGCGCGCGGCGCTGCAGAAGGCGGGGATGGACCTGGGGCAGATGGACCTGATCGAGGTCAACGAGGCCTTCGCGTCGCAGTACTGCGCGGTGGAGAAGGAGCTGGGGCTGGACCGCGAGAAGACCAACGTGTCCGGCGGCGCCATCGCCATCTCGCACCCGCTGGGCGCCTCGGGCGCGCGCATCACCACGCACCTGCTGCACGAGCTGCGGCGGCAGGGCAAGCGCTTCGGCCTGGGCACCGCCTGCATCGGCGGCGGCCAGGGCATCGCGGTGGTGGTGGAAGCGTTCGGCGCGTGACACCAACGAAGAGCGCCGGGCGCCTGGAGATGGGCGGCCGGCGCTTTCCGCATCCACCGGCACCGGGCCGATGAGCGACCTGCCGACTCCGCCGGACGGGGGCAGCGGCCTGCCCGCGCGCCGCCTCAGCGCGCAGCAGCTGGAGGCGGTGATCCGCCGCGCCGTGGAGCTCCAGTCCGGCCCCGGCGCCGCGGACGAGGGCACCAGCGAGGCCGAGGTGGTGCGCATCGGCCGCGAGCTGGGGCTGGCGCCCGACGTGGTGCGCCGCGCCATCGGCGAGGTGCGCGCGCAGGTGCCGGCCGAGACGGGCGTGATGGCGAAGGTGATGGGCCCCGGCGTGATCCGCGCCGCCCGCACCATCCGCAAGCCCGCCGCGCCCACCGGCCTGCACGTGGAGCGCTACCTGATCGAGTGCGAGTACATGGTGGTGCAGCGCCGCTTCCCGGACCGCACGCGCTACGTGCGCGCGTCGGGTGCGGCGGCGGCCGTGGGCCGCGCCATGAGCCGCGTGGGCGCGCGCCACCAGCAGCTCCAGGTGCGCGAGCTGGACGTGGCGGTGAGCTACGTGGACGACGACAGCTGCCTCATCGAGCTGTCCACGTCCATGACCGGGGCGCGCGCCGGGATGGCGGCGGGGGGGCTGGCGGTGGGCACGGCCAGCGGCGGCATGGTGGGCCTGGCGACCGTGATCGCGCTGCACGCCGCGGCCCCGCTGCTGCTCGTGGGCCTGCCGGTCACCGCGGCGGTGATGTACGGGATGAAAGTGGGCTACGGGTCGATGGTGGAGCGCACGCACACCGAGATGGAGGCGCTGCTCGACCGTCTGGAGCGCGGCGAGCTGAAGGTGCCGCCTCCCACGGACTGGCGGCGCAAGCTGGGAATCTGAGCGGACTTTTTCGCCGGGCCGGCCGCACGTGCGGCCGCCCGGCTTTTCCACGAGAGCGTTCCTGAACCGGAGAGGCGTGATGGCCGAGATCAAGCGGGTGGGCGTGCTGGGCTGCGGGCTGATGGGAAGCGGGATCGCGCAGATCTGCGCCGCCGCCGGCTACGACACCGTGGTGCGCGAGATCAGCGACGACGTGGTGCAGAAGGG
>DASRQW010000551.1 GCA_035696245.1 Longimicrobiaceae bacterium
CCCACTATCACTTCCAGAGCGGCCGCGACCGGCGTCTCTGGCCGCACGGACTGGCGGACGTCTTCCCGTATGCGCCGACCACGCTGTCGCTCGGAGCGATCAGCCGCCGGCTAAACGACCTGCGCCATCTCCGGAACCGCATCTTCCACCACGAGCCGGTGTGGCGGCGTGCGAACCTGGCGGCGGATCGCGACGACATCATCGAGTTGCTGGAGTGGATGAGCCCAGAGGTCGCTCGCGTGATCCGCGGAACCGAGAGGCTGACCGAGGTGATCTCGCCGGACTTCAGACGACGGTTGCGGGTGCGGATCTATCGCGAGTGCCGCCGCTGAGGGGAGCTACGCCTCCGACGGCGGCGCCGGTGCACTGCCGGTGCGTTCGAGGAGGGCGACGAGCTTGGTCTCGAGAGCTTCCATGCGGGTCATCAGCTCGTCATGGCGCTGGTCGGCCTCGGTGGGCTGCTTGATGAGGAAGCTGATGGTGCCGCCCACCTCCAGGCGCGAGCAGGCCACGGTGGAGAGGTCTTCGATGCCCTGGCGGCGCGCGGCGGCGTGGATCTCGGCCTTGGTGATCAGGTTCTTCTCCAGCGCGTGCTCGATGAACGCGCCGTTCTCGATCAGCTTCTCGGGGCTGCCTTCGATCAGCTCGTCCAGCTTGGGATGGCGGTACAGGAAGCGGACGACGAGGTAGTTGGCGAGCAGCAGCGTGATGGCCCCGATCATCCCGCCCAGCAGCGAGTTGTCGTTCCCGATTATTGCGTTCTGCACCGCGTTGGACAGGAGCAGCAGCACCACCAGGTCGAACGGGTTGAGCTGCCCCAGCTCGCGCTTTCCTGCCAGCTGCAGGACGGCGAGCAGGAAGACGTAGACGGCCAGCGTGCGGATGATCTTCTCCCCCACCGGGATGCCCACGGCGAAGAGGTCGTTCCAGATGGCGTGCATGGGCTGGGATGCGGGGGAGGGGGAGCGCGGTGATTGCCCCGCAAGCTGATGTGATTTCAGCCGATGCGCAACGCCGCCCGATCGAGCGGCGGAAGCTGCGTCGCGCGCGCCGGTGGTACGGACGCGCGTATCGCGAGCGGCGAGGGTGAGGTGCGGTGGAGGGAACGCCCTACTTCTTCTTGCGGTTCTTCTTTCGCGACTGCTTGGCAGCCTTCTGGCGGGCTTTCGCCTTGGCGTCCGCATCGGCGGGGGCGCGGCGGGCAAGCTGTGGGGCGTGCGGCGCGTCTGGCGCGAAGTAGCTGCCGGGGGTGGGCGGGGTGAGTCGCTCTGACAGCATCCCCAGGTCCACCTGCACGTCTTCCCAGTCGCCGTGGACGGCCAGGTCCACGGCGCCCGCGGCGTACGCTTCTTCCATCAGCGGCACGGCAGCCGTCTCGTTCAGCTCGACGAGATACGCAATGAGATAGGCGTTGAGCGTGCGGTCCTGATGCGGCCAGTCGCGCAGTTGCTGGGTGAGCAGCGCGGCAGCCTGGTCGCGCCGGTCCGGGTACTCGTGGCCGATCTCGGTCAGGATTCGGGCGGCGGCCTCGCGCAGGCGCTCGTCCGCATCCTCGTCGAACAGCAGGTCGGTGGCGCTGGGGATCGCCGGGGGGCCGATCATGCCCAGCGCGGCCGGCACCTCTTCCAGAACCCACGGGTTGTCGGCCTCGCGAACGAGCAGCGCGAGGAGCGGACCGGCGGCGTCCGCGGCTTCCATCTGCCCCAGCGCGCGCCAGGCGTGCACCGGCGCCCACACCTCAGGCGTGCGCTCGGCCGCTGCGTGGAGCGCGGGGTCGGCGGCCATCTGGATGAGCAGCGGGACGTGGCGGTTCTCCAGCCCCAGGTTGCGGTAGTCCGGCCAGGTGCGGCGGTGCGCCGGCTCCTTGCCCAGCCGCAGCAGCCGGTCCAGCGGAGGTGGATAGACGAAGCTCATCGCGTCAGCAGCGGAAGATCGGGAAACGACGACGGTCGGGAGCGGCACAAGCTCGCGTGCGAGTGCCTGGGCCGCAACAGGATAGACGGGCAGAAGGCCGGCAGGCGGTCGCGGCGGCGCATGGCGGTTGAAACCGCGGCAACGACTGCGCAAAGTCCGCCTTCGCGGACTGACCCCGGCGGCGTCCTCGCGTGGCGTACGTTCCCGGAGCACGTGGCGAGATCGGCAGGAGCTGAGCCGCGACCACCGTGCGCTCGATCGACCCACGTTGCGGCTGCGCCAACGGCCTTGTCCTGCCGAGGAGGACTCGCCTACTCGCTCACCACGGGGTGGATGTGGTCGCCGTCGGTGTCGATGGCGCGCTCGACCCACAGGACCTCGATGATGGTCCAGAAGAGCAGCACCAGCGGGATCGCGAGCACCACGCCCAGGAAACCGAAGAGGCTGCCGAAGAGGAGCAGCGCGAAGATGGTCACCAGCGGGTGCACGTCGGCCGCCTTCGACATGGCCCACGGGATGATGATGTGGTTCTCGAACTGCTGCACGCCGATGGCGGCCACGGCGGTCCACATCCCCTTCGTGGGGCTGTCCAGGAACGCGACCGACGTGGCGACCAGCCCGCCGATCCACGGGCCGGCCAGCGGGATGAACTCGGCGATCCCGCTGATCACGCCCAGCAGCAGGGCGTTGGGCACGCCGATGATCCAGAACAGGATGCAGCTCAGCGCCCCCACGCACGCCATCCCGATTAGCGTGCCTTTCAGCCAGCCCAGGATGCGGCCCGCGAGCAATTCCAGGATGCGGCGCACGGCGGGGCGGAGGTCGCGCGGTGCCACGCGCATCACCCCGTCCAGCAGGTTGCGGTTGGGGTTGGCGACCGCGAAGAGCCCGCCGAAGAGGATGAAGACGGGGATGGCGAGAAGCTCCACCAGCCCGCGGGCCTTGCCCAGGATGCTCTTGCCCGCCGAGCCGTGCAGCAGGTTGTCCTGCACGGCCGACAGCGTCTCCGGGCTGATCAGGTTCACGTTCAGGCCCGTGGTCTCGCGCAGCCAGCCTTCCCAGCCGTGCAGCCGCGTCTCCATCATGGGCGCCTGGCCGGCCAGGCTGCGCACTTGCCCGATGAGCGCGCCGATGCCGAACGTGAGCGCCGCCCCGATGCAGGCGAAGATGAAGAGGCCCACGGCCGCCGTCATCCACTTGCGCTTGGCGGGCAGGCGGCGGATGAGCGCGTTGAGCGCCACGGCCAGGATCGCGGTAGCGTACAGCAGCAGCAGGACGTGCGAGATCTCCGCGAAGAAGCGGTAGAAGAACGCGAACAGGAAGAAGAGGCCCACCGCCTTGTACAGGTGCTCCGGCCGCAGCGGCACGGGGCCGAAGGGCTCCCGGCGCGCCGCCACCGCGGCGGGCGGCACGCTCGACGTCTCCTCGGGGCGGGGCTGGTCCGGCATGGCATCTCGTCCGCTGGGGAATTCCGCAGTGCGCCGCGGCTGCGGCCCGTGCCGGAAAGGCAAGGTCCGCACCAGTGCCCCACCCCGGCGTTGCGCGGAAGCGCAAGGCACGCGAAAAGCGGGACCCGCCGCGCATCCCGGCAGGTCCCGCTCTCGTCGTCCGCTCCGCATCTCCCGAACACCGACGCCAAACGCCGCCGTCCATCTCCCGAACCGGTGGACGATGCCGATCCGCCGATGTCCATCCACCGAAAGCAGCGCGAATCTGCCGCGCGCCGCCAGCACTCACCCGGCGCGGCGTTGGTCCAGGAGGCGAGCCACCTCCGCGGCGACGAGGCGCGGGTTCACCGGCTTGGAGAGCACCGCGTCCGCCCCCGCCTCGCGCGCCATGCGGGCCAGGTCGCCCACCACCGATGCGGTGAAGAGCAGCACGGGCACGCCGCTGGTGACCGGGTCCGCGCGCAGGGCGCGGCACACCTGGAAGCCATCCATGCGCGGCATGGCCACGTCCAGCAGCACCAGATCCGGCGGGTCGTCGCGGGCCAGGCTGAGGCCCGCGGCGCCGTCGGGCGCCTCGCGCACCGTGTAGCCCAGGTGCTCCAGCATGGCGCGCTGGATGCGGCGCTCGTCGGGCTGGTCGTCGATCACCAGCACCGTTGGCGGTGTGTGCTGCACGCGAGAGCCTCCGCGCCGTGGGTGGAGCGCGGCGGCGCGGGGCCGCCGCTAGTCGTCGTCCTCGTCGTCGTCGTCGTCGGGCGACTCGTAGCCCGCGCCCTCTTCCTCGATGAGGTCGGTGAGCTGGGCGCCCCAGGCGCTCTCCAGCAGGCGCTTGACCCGCGGGAAGCGCGCCATGATCTCGGCCATCTCGGGCGTCACGAACAGCTCCGTCACGTCCGAGCGCTTGTAGTTGGCGCCCTCGTCGTCTTCCAGGAAGCCCTTCAGCTCGTCGATCAGGTCCTTCAGGTCGTTCACCAGCTCGCTGGGGAAGTGGCCCTCGTCCAGCGCCACCGCGCTCTCCACCCAGTCGTGTACCTGCGAGACCAGCGAGTCGAATCGCTCTTCCGCGCGTGCGTTGCTCATCCCGGTCGCTCTCCTGACAGTTTTGCCCAAATGGCGGCGGCGGGGTGGTCCCGCCACGCGTGAACAGCCGCCTTCCAACCGGAGCGGGCGGGTGTCGAGACACACACATACAGGGTGCGGCGCGGCTCGGCAAGGCTTTGGGCAGTGATTCGAGAGCGGCGGCTGGGCTTCGTCTCGGCGGGCCGCTCCGGAGCCCGGTGGCGATACTGCCTGCCACCGGTCTCCTGCGCGGGATCGGGGAGCCTCCTCCTCCGGCGGGCGATACTGCCTGCCCGCCTGCGTCCGGGGTCTCCCCGCCCCGGAGCGAGCCTCGCGCATCGCAATCGCGGGCATCACGCCGCGCGAGTCTCGCTCCGCACCTCTTCACATGGATACTGCGGAACGGCAACAGCCTGCCGCCGCTGAATCCCGGCGCACCCAAGCGTCGTCTCTAGCGAGACGCCTGGTACGCATCCTCCGTCACCGCATCGCCCTGCACATCCTCCGTCGCCGATCCGAACGGCGCGACCTCCTTACCGCCGCAGACTCTCTCGCTCAAACCCAGCGTGCCGATCTCTCCTCGCGAAAATTTCCGTGCATCCACCAGCTGTCGCGCCCTTCATCCACGTCGATCAATCGCGATCAGCCGAAGCGGCTCAACCGGTGTCGGACGGCGCTCTTCACGAACGGGCGGAAAAGGACTAGATTCCTTGCCTCATCCCGCACTGCCCACTCGTCCGTCTTCGCACGACTTTCCGCGTATCCATCGGCCGGACGAATCCGCTTCCCACGGAGAGGCGTCCTTCAACGGTAGACCCCCGCGAGCCTCGCGGCGTTGGCCGCACATCATCTCCCGAGGTGTTCGTTTTTGGGACGGGCATTCCCACCATCGGGCAGCGGATCCCGCCCGGCTCTGCCGACGTCTCTCGCAAGTATCTTCCCTGAAACAACTTGCGAATCGGCGCGAACGGGCACGGTCCTTCCTTTAGAGCAGGCCCGCGGCGGACGATGGCACCGCCGCAGGGACCGCACTCACCGGAAGCACCGAACATGAGCAGCTTGCTCGCGGACATGGCCGCGATGACCGGCATCTGGATGGGCGGAGCGGCGCTGATGGCCGCCAGCGTGGCGCTGAAGCAGAGCTTCGGCGTCACGGCCCGCCCGCACGGAGCACCCGCCCGCGCCCGCTCCGCCTTCCGCACGCACCGCGCCTTCGCGGCGCACACCTGACCCGCGGCGCGCCGGCTGTCCCGGCCCGCCGCCCCCAGCAGACGACATCGGGAGATTCACCGTGGACGTTCCCCGCCAGAAGGTCAGATCCAGGAAGCGATGGGTGTTCGGCGGGGCCGGCATCCTCGCCCTCGTGCTCTCCGCCGTGGGCCTCAGCCGGCTCGAGCCCGCCGCGCCCACCGTGGAGAAGGGTCCGCTGTGGACCGACACCGTGCGCCGCGGCGACATGGTGCGCCAGGTCAAGGGCCCCGGCACCCTGGTGGCCGAGGAGATCCACTGGATCCCGGCGGTCACGCCCGGCCGCATCGAGCGCAAGCTGGTGGAGCCCGGCAGCACGGTGGCCGAGGGCACCATCATCGTGGAGCTGAGCAACCCGGACGCGGAGCGCCAGGAGCTGGAGGCGCGCCGCCAGCTCACCGCCTCCGAGGCGGAGCTGGCCAACCTGCGCAGCACGCTGGAGAACCAGCGCCTCACGCAGGAGGGCACCGTCGCCACCGTCACGTCGGAGTTCCGCGAGGCCACCCGCCAGGTGCGCACCACCGAGGCGCTGGCGCGGCAGAACATGGCGGCGCCGCAGGAGTTGGAGAAGGCCCGCGACCGCGTGGGCGAGCTGCAGACGCGGCTGGACGTGGAGCGCAAGCGCCTGGGCTTCATGACCACCAGCATGCGCACGCAGATATCCGCCCAGCAGGCGCAGGTGGCGATGCTGCGGAGCCTGGCGGCCTTCCAGCTCAGGCAGATGGACGCCATGCACGTGCGGGCCGGCACCGCCGGCGTGCTCCAGGAGCTGCCGGTGGAGATGGGCCAGTGGGTCAACTCCGGCGCCACGCTCGCCAAGGTGGTGCAGCCCGGCCGGCTCAAGGCGGTGCTGCGCATTCCCGAGACGCAGGCCAAGGACGTGGCGGTGGGCCAGCCCGCCAGCATCGACACGCGCAACGGCATCGTGAAGGGCCACGTGGTGCGCATCGACCCGTCGGTGCAGAACGGCACCGTGACGGTGGACGTGGCGCTGGAAGGCGCGCTGCCGCAGGGCGCCCGCCCCGACCTGTCGGTAGACGGCACGGTGGACATCGAGCGGCTGCACGACGTGCTGTACGTGGGCCGCCCCGCCTACGGCCAGCCGGAAAGCGTGGTCGGCCTCTTCAAGCTCTCGCCGAGCGGCGACGAGGCCACGCGCACCAACGTGCGGCTGGGGCGCGGCTCCGCCAGCACCATCGAGGTCACGGCCGGCCTCAAGCAGGGCGACATCGTGATCATCTCGGACATGTCGAACTGGGACTCGGCCAACCGGCTGCGCCTGAAGTGAACCCCACGCATCGCGCGACCTCCACCCATCCACAGATAAAGGACGGACCGATGGACAGCCCAGGCCAGCCCCTGATCCACCTGGACGGCGTAAGCAAGGTGTTCCTGACCGAAGAGGTGGAGACGCACGCGCTGAACAACGTGCACCTGGAGATCATGCCCGGCGAGTACCTGGCGATCGCCGGCCCCTCCGGCGGCGGCAAGACGACGCTGCTCTCCATCCTGGGCCTGCTGGACTCGCCGACGGCGGGCACGTACCGGCTGAACGGCAAGCCCGTGTCCGGCCTCAGCGCCAGCGAGCGGGCGCAGATCCGCAACCGCGAGATCGGGTTCATCTTCCAGGCCTTCAACCTGATCGGCGACCTCACGGTGTACGAGAACGTGGAGCTTCCGCTCACGTACCGCGGCATGAGCGCCACCGAGCGGCGCGAGCGGGTGCACGCGGCGCTGGAGCGGGTGGGGATGAGCCACCGGGTGAACCACTACCCCAGCCAGCTCTCCGGTGGCCAGCAGCAGCGCGTGGCCGTGGCGCGCGCCATCGCCGGCAAGCCGCTGATCCTGCTGGCCGACGAGCCCACGGGCAACCTGGACTCGACCAACGGCGAGGCGGTGATGGGGCTGCTGCAGGAGCTTCACCGCGAGGGCGCCACCATCTGCATGGTGACGCACGACCCGCGCTACGCCGAGCACGCGCAGCGCAGCGTGCACCTCTTCGACGGCCAGATCCTGCGCGACGAGCGCAGCGAAGCCGCCCACGAGCTGGAGCGTAGCGGCTTCGAAGTCGTCTGACCCCCGTCGCTCCTACCCGTGCGGAGACGGTTCCACTCGTAGGAGTTCGATTCATCGCATCCTCCCTCTCCGCAGCGAAGACGGTCGAGTTCGGCGGGAGTCCCTGCGACGGCCGTACCAACCTCGGACGTCGACGTGTCGGACGTGAGATGTCTGGAGATGCAGAACGGGGCCGTCCCAGCCGGGGCGGCTCCGTTTTTCTTTGCTTGCAGATTCGGGTGCCGGAGGATGGTCGCC
>DASRQW010000552.1 GCA_035696245.1 Longimicrobiaceae bacterium
GCGCGCCCGAGACGTACCTGAACATGGGCGTGCTGTACACGGCGCAGAACGACAACGACCGCGCCGTCGCCTCGTTCCGCGAGACGCTGGCCGCGCTGCGCCGCGCCGAGCCCGACACCAGCACGGCCGTGCGCAACGCGCTGGCCGAGACCAAGGCCAACGCCATGGCCGGCCTGCTGAACGCGGGCGCCAAGCTGTTCCAGGCCGAGAAGTTCGCCGAGTCCGGCGAGATCTTCCGCTTCCTGACCACGCAGGACCCCAACAACCGCGACGCCTGGTACAACGCGGCTCTGGCATACTACAAGCTGAACCGCTGGAACGACCTGCTGCCCATCGCCCAGCACCTGGTGGACGTGGACCCGCTCAACTACAACGGCCGGATCATCCTCTTCAACGCGTACAAGGGCCTCGCCACCGGCGCGCAGGAGAGGGCCATGCGCGACCAGGCGCTCGCCACCCTCACCGCGGCCGAGGCGCTGCCGGTGAAGATGACGAGCATGCAGGTGGCCAACACGGCCGACAAGGCCACGCTGACCGGCACCCTCGAGGGCAGCGCGGCCCGCGCCGGCGCCCCGATCGCGCTGGACGTGACCTTCTACGGGGCCAACGGCGCCCTGGGCACTCAGACGGTGACCGTGGCCGCCCCGGCCAAGGGAGCCAACGCGAACTTCGAGGTCAGCATCAACACCACCTCGCCGGTCACCGGCGTGAGCTACAAGGTCCGGTAGCATCGCTCCCGGCGGCTCGTCCGCCGGCGCAGGTCTGGGCGGGGCGGCTCCCTTCGGGGGGCCGCCCCGCCTTGCCTTGCGGCGCACGCTTCTTGCGAAATCGCCGGCCCGCCAGGCAGTCCCCACGTCCACCCGACCCCGAAGACACCGATGCCCGTCTGCGCCACGTGCGGCCACGAGATGACCGACGACCAGGAAGTCTGTCCCCACTGCGGCTCCCCGGCCGGCGAGCTCTTCCGATGCGAGCGCTGCGGCACCGGCTACGACGACGCCGACGCGTGCCCGGCCTGCGGCAAGGTGCGCGTCCCCGCCGCCTGCGAGCGCCACCCGGACCGCGCCGCCCACTCGCGCTGCGTGATCTGCGGCAGCCCCGTGTGCGCCGAGTGCAGCGACCCGGACCGCCCCACCGCGCTGTGCCCGGACCACTCCGACGTCACGGTCATCGAAGGCTGGGCGCAGGTCTACAGCACCACCGGCGAGGTGGAAGGCCAGATGCTGGTGGAGAACCTTCGCGCCGAGGGCCTGGACGCGCAGCTCTACTCGCAGAGCGACCGCACCTTCCCCGTGGACATGGGCGAGCTGAGCATCGTGCGCGTGCTCGTACCCGTGTGGGAGTACGCGCAGGCGCTGGAGCTGATCCGCGACTACATGGACACCGGCGGCGAGGTCGCCTTCGCATGCCCGTCGTGCGGCGAGGTGTACGAGCCCGGCGCCACCACCTGCACCAGTTGCGGCGCCGCGCTCAGCGCATAGCACGACGTTCCGAGACACGTCCCCGCATCTGCCTTCATCGCCTTTTGGTCGATGGACGGCGGGGGCGGGGACGAGCTTTATCGGCTGGTTGCAGAAGTTGGGTGCTGTGGGGAGAAGGGGGATGCAGATGGGGCGATGGATGTGCGGCCATCGTCCCGCTACGCACGGATAGCGCGGATGTGTGGCATGTATTTGGCGCCCTTCCATTCTGCCCTGGTCGGTGCTACGTTCACCGGCGCTTTTCTTCGGCCTTATGTCGGCAGGATGATGTACTCGGCAGGATGATGTAGATGCGAAGTGGCTGAACACTTCGTGCACGGGCGAAGCTGGAGCAATGTACCGCCTGTTTTTCGCCGCGGCGAGCGTGATTCTGGGATGTTACGGCACGATCTAGGCTGTTGCTGGTCCGCAATCGACGGCGTCTCCAAGCGAGGAGCCGTTTGCGCCCGTTCCGCATCCCGCGGGACGGCAATCCACCGCACCAGACGGAGGGAAGGCCATGCAGAGGAAGCTGAAGCTCGACGTGGAGAAGCTGAACGTGGACTCGTTCGAGGCTCAGGAGCCGATGCTCGCGCGCGGCACCGTGATCGGCCAGTACTCGCTGGGCTGCGACACGCTCAACGACGGCACCTGCCGCGGCAACGGGACGTGCGGCATCTACCCCTGCCACCCGATCCCCTGATCGCTTCCGCGGGCGTTCGACGCTCCCGCGCAACGAAGACGGTCCGTTCGGTTCGGAAATCCTGTACGGCCGGTCCTGATCTCGGCCGATCACGCGGGCCCCGCATCCGCGAGGCCGGCATCCACCGCACCACCCGGAGACAAACCATGCAGAGCAAGCTGAAGCTGGACGTGGAGGGGCTGAGCGTCGACTCGTTCGAGGCCCAGGGGCCGCTCGCCGAGGTGCGCGGCACCGTGGACGGCCAGTACTCGTTCGGGTGCGACTCCATGTACGACGCGACCTGTCGCGGCTACGGCACCTGCGGCATCTACCCGTGCAAGGCCGTTCCGTGACCTGAGCATGGTGGCGCGGCGCGGTCCCCCCCCGGAGCCGCCGCCGCGCCACCGCCGCCGTCCGGCGGCTGCTCGCGCCCCGAGTAGCCGTTGGCGCCGGATGCATGTGCCGCGACGGTGGTGGCGGTCACAAGCGCCTGGCTGCGAGTCACCCGTACGGAGTTGGTGCGCGGCGGGCCATCGTGGCGTGCACCGGCCTGCAGTACGGGATGGCGCGCATGTTCCAGATCCTTCGCGACGCGCACCCCGGCGAGATCGCCGTCCTCCGCACCGTCGGCGAAGAGCCTGGGCCTGGCTCGCCCTCGACCCCGAGACATGGACGATACGGACCGGACGGCTGAAGCTCACACCATTTTGGGATGCAGTGGCGCATGCTGGAGCTTTGGTTGGGGCGGGCCGACCCATTGTTTTCGAAGCGCCGTTGATCTGGACCGCTGGAAAAAGCCGGCTCGCGGCGGTAGCATTCAACCGTGACGGCTCGAACTCTTTCCAGGTGGTGAAGAATGGATGCTCCCACGCTCAGTCAGACCGAAATCAAGGACGCCTTCAAGACGGCGTTGATCGAGCTGCTGGAAGAGCGCGGCGACTTCGTCCGGGAAGTGCTGTCCGAGGTGATCGAAGACCTGTCGCTCCTCCGGGCGATCGAAGAAGGCGCGGGTACGGGGATGGCAAGCCGCGACGACGTCTTCCGCGCTCTCGAAGGACGCGGATGAAGTCCGCCTTCACCAACTCCTTCCTGCGCGACGTTCGCAAGCTCCCCGACGACGAGATCCGTGAGCAGGTGCGTGGCGTTATCCTGGCTGTGGAGGCGTCGAGCGATCTTCGCGACGTGGCGAATGTGAAGAAGCTTTCCGGACGCGGGTCGTCTTTCCGTATCCGCGTGGGCAACTATCGAATCGGGATGACCGTGGAAGGTGGGACGGCCATCTTCGTGCGCGTGCTTCCGCGGCGTGACATCTACCGCTTCTTCCCTTGAAGCCGTGAAGCAATCCGGTCCGGTTCCTCTGTACCGGCCGCGATCCGCGAGACGTGCTGCCGCCTTGTTGACTTGCCAGGCGGCGGGCACCATATTCGCGGCTCGTCCGTGGTGGCGCGGGCGCGCTCGCCACGCTGGCCGCAAGCGGCTTCCGGCCTCGCCGGAGCCGCTTTTGCATTTCGGGGTATCAGGCGCGGCAGGCATGCATCCGGACTTCTCATCTCCAGGCAGGCTAGATCAGTGAAACTCCCCGTGGTGGCCGTGGTTGGACGGCCGAACGTTGGCAAGTCGACCTTCTTCAACCGCGTGCTGGGCCAGCGCCTCGCCATCGTCGAGGACCGGCCCGGGGTGACCCGCGACCGCAACTTCGCCCGCGCCGACTGGGGCGGGCGTAACTTCTACCTCGTGGACACCGGCGGCATGATCGAGGGCTCGGACGAGCCCATGGACCGCCTCATCCGCGACCAGGTGCTCACGGCCATCGCCGAGGCCGACGTGCTGGTGCAGCTCGTGGACGGCAAGTCGGGCCCGCACCCGCTGGACTACGCCGTGGCCGAGCACCTGCGCCGCACGCAGAAGCCCTCCCTGCTCGTCGTGAACAAGATTGACAACCTGGGCGCGCCCACGGCGGTGGCGCACCACGACTTCTGGGACCTGGGCCTGGGCGAGCCGCTTCCCGTGGGCTCGCTGAGCGGCAAGGGCAGCGGCGACGTGCTGGACGCCATCATCGCCCACCTGCCGGAGTGGGAGGGCGAGGAGGACACGTCGCTGCGCGTGGCCGTGATCGGCAAGCCCAACGTGGGCAAGTCCAGCTTCGTGAACCGGCTGCTGGGCGAGGAGCGGCTGGTGGTCTCGGACGTGGCGGGCACGACGCGCGACGCCATCGACACGCCCATGCAGTACCACGGGCACAACCTGGTCTTCGTGGACACGGCCGGCCTGCGACGCCAGAGCCGCGTGGACGAGAGCATCGAGTTCTACAGCACCATCCGCACGGAGCGCGCGATCGAGCGGGCCGACGTGTGCCTGCTGCTCATCGACGCGACCGATCCCATCGCCGTGCAGGACCTGAAGATCGCGGAGAAGGCGTGGGACGCGGGGTGCGCCCTCGTCGTGGTCGCCAACAAGTGGGACCTGGTGGAGAAGGAGACGATGACCGCGCCGGCGTACGAGAAGTCGCTGCGCGAGCGCGCCACCTTCCTCAAGCACGTGCCCATCCTCTTCACCAGCACCATCACTGGCCAGCGCGTACACAAGACGCTGCAGCTGATCCTGGAGGTGCAGGAGCAGCGGATGCGGCGCGTGAGCACGCACGAGGTGAACGACACCCTGCGCGCCCTGGTCGCCAAGGCCAAGCCGCCGCACTTCGGGGGGCACCCGGTGAAGCTGATGTACGCCACGCAGACGGCGGTGGCGCCGCCCACGTTCCTGGTCTGGTCCAACCACCCGGAGGGCGTGCCGGAGAGCTACCAGCGCTACATCTACAATGGTTTCCGCGAGGCGTGGGGCTTCCTGGGCGCGCCGGTGCGCATCGAGCTGCGCGGGCGCAAGGAGGGCGAGGGGGACGAGCAGTGAGCCCCTGGCTGCTGCTGGCCGCGGCGTACCTGCTGGGCTCCGTGCCCGCCAGCTACCTGGCGGGCCGCTGGGCGCGCGGAATCGACCTGCGCGAGCACGGCAGCGGCAACCTGGGCGCCACCAACACCTTCCGCGTGCTGGGGGCGAAGGTCGCCGCGCCGGTGATGGTGTTCGACATGCTCAAGGGCTTCGTGCCGGCGCTTCTGTTCGCCGGCTGGGACAGCTCGGCGGACTGGCGTTGGGCGCTGGCGTACGGTGCCGCGGCCATCGTCGGCCACGTCTTCTCCGTGTACATGAAGTTCAAGGGCGGCAAGGGCGTGGCGACGGGCGCCGGCGTCTTCCTCGGCCTTGCACCCGTCGCCGTCGGCGTATCGATCCTCGTGTGGATCGTGCTGGTGAAGGTCACTCGGATGGTCTCGCTCGCCTCCATCGTCTCCGCCCTCGTCGTCATTCCCGGGCTGCTCTTGACGCATCGGCAGACGGAGGTCGTGGTGCTCGGCGTGGCGATGGTCGCCTTCATCATCTTCTCGCACCGCAGCAACGTGGGCCGCATCCTGGCGGGCACGGAGCCGCGGTTCGGGGCCAGCAAGCCGGTGGTGGAAGCCGCGGCGGAGGAAGGCGTATGAACGAGCGGGCGGCGGTGGTGGGCGCGGGGGCATGGGGCACGGCGCTCGCCAACGTGCTGGCGAAGAAGGGCATCCCCACCCTCATGTGGTCGTTCGAGGCCGAGGTGGCGGACTGCATCGCCCGCGAGCACGTGAACCGCCGCTACCTGGCTGACGTGGCGCTGGACCCGCGCCTGCGCGCCACGACCGACATGGGCGAGGCGCTGGACGGAGCGGGGTTCGTGGTCTCCGTGAGCCCGTCGCACGTGGTCCGCCAGGTGATGGCGCAGGCGGCGGCGCACATGCGGCCGGACGCCGTGGTCGTGAGCGCGTCGAAAGGGATCGAGAACGAGTCGCTTAAGACGATGGACGAGGTGCTGGCCGACGTGCTGCCGGACGGCGCGGCGGCTACATCCACCTACCTGTCCGGGCCCAGCTTCGCGCTGGAGGTGGGGCAGGAGCAGCCGACCGCGGTCACCATCGCTTCCAGATCGGCGGAGGCGGCGGAGCGGGTGCAGGAGCTGTTTCAGACGCCGTACTTCCGCGTCTACACCAGCGCCGACGTGCGCGGCGTGGAGCTGGGCGGCTCGCTCAAGAACGTGATCGCCATCGCCGCGGGCGTGGCCGAGGGGCTGGGGCTGGGGCACAACACCCGCGCCGCGCTCATCACCCGCGGCCTGGCGGAGATCACGCGCCTGGGCCGCGCGGCGGGGGCGGACCCCCGCACCTTCGCGGGCCTGGCGGGCATGGGCGACCTCATCCTCACCTGCACCGGCGGGCTCAGCCGCAACCGCACCGTGGGCTACGAGCTGGGGCTGGGGAAGCCGCTCGACGAGGTGCTGGGCGGCATGAGCGCCGTGGCCGAGGGCGTGCGCACCGCCCGGTCCGCATACGGCCTGGCGCACAGGATGGAGATCGAGATGCCCATCGTGGAAGCCGTGTACGCGCTGCTGTACGAGGGCATGTCCGCGGCAGATGCGCTCCAGTCGCTCATGCTGCGCGAGCCCAAGCCGGAGCACTGGGCATGAAGCGGCGCGTGCCGGAGCGGGAGTTCTGGACCATCGGCGAGGTGTGCGAGCAGTTCGGGCTCAAGGCGCACGTGCTGCGGTACTGGGAGACGCAGTTCCCCGCGCTCAAGCCGCCCAAGAGCCGCGCCGGCAGCCGCCTGTACCGGGCGCGCGACCTGGAGCTGATCGCCCTCATCCAGCGCCTGGTCCGCGACGAGCGGTACACGCTGGAGGGCGCCCGGCAGCGCATCGACGAGCTGGAGCACGAGGGGGCGGCGGCGGACCTGGCGACGCAGTCTCTGGAGCACTCGTTCGTGCGCTCGCTGCGGGGGGAGCTGGAGGCGATCCTGGACCTGCTGGGGCCGGAGCCGCAGGCCGGTTGACTGGCGCTCCGGCGCCGGGGTACATTGCCGCGCCGCGACGAGCGCGAGAGGGAGGCCGCGGACGCTCGACGTCCCGCGGCCGTTTCGTTTCCTGGAGATGACTCGGTCGGCTGGCTCCCCAGATTAGGAATCTGGTGCTCTATCGACCGAAGATGCGGCGCCGCTGCGGAGCCGGCCGGGCGATACAGCCTGCCCGTCCGTCTCCTCCGCGGGGGCGGGGAGCCTCCTCCTCCGGGCCGCGATAACGCCTGCGGCCCTGCGTCCGGGGTCTCCCCGCCCGCTTCGCGAGCCTGCCGGCAGCGGTGTCGACGAGGAGAGATCACGCCCGGCAGTCTCGCTCCGCACAGGTTCGTTTGGGTACAGCGGAACGGCACCGGGGGCGGCAGTCTCCCTCCGCACCTGGAGATACCGGTACGGCGGAACGGCACCGCGCGCGAATGCCGCCGCCGTGTAGGGTGCGGACCTGCGTGTCCGCCCGCCTCTCCGGAGAGACGGCGCCTCGGACGGTCGCGGCATCCGTCGCCGCATCTCCGGATGCAGCGGCGCTCTGGAGACGCCCGCGGCCTTCGGCTCGCATCTCCGGACGGCTCTGGCCTTCGACGACGCGGTGACCTGCCGATCCGCCGCCGTTCGATCGACGCCCGGCGGCATCGGACGCGATCCGCAGCCGCGCATCTCCCGAATCCCCGTGCCGTCACGGCGGATCCGGGCGCCGCAAACCACTCGCAGCACGAACGGGAATGCTGATCCTCTGCACCAACGACGACGGATACCTGGCGACCGGCCTGTCCGTGCTGGAAGAGGCGGCGCGCGCCCTGGGCGAGGTGCACGTCGTGGCGCCGGACCGCGAGCAGAGCGCCACCAGCCACTCGCTCACCATGCACCACCCGCTGCGCGCCAAGCTCGTGCGCCGTGGCCTGCACCACGTAGACGGCACGCCCACCGACTGCGTGGCTCTGGGCGTGGGCGCGCTGGTGGACCGCAAGCCCGACGTGGTGCTCTCGGGCGTGAACCACGGCCCCAACATGGGCGAGGACGTGCTGTACTCCGGCACCGTGGCCGGCGCGATGGAGGCCACCATCCTGGGCATCCCCGCCGTCGCGATCTCGTACGCCGGGCGCGACCCGGAGCGCATCCCCGCCTTCGGCCCGCTGCTGGGGCGCCTGCTGCCGCAGCTCGTGGCGCGCGACGGCTTCCCGACGGACGCGCTGCTGAATGTGAACCTGCCCGCCATCGACCCCTCGCAGGTCAAGGGCGTGCGCGTGACCAACCTGGCGCGCCGCGTGTTCAACGACTCGCTCACGCGCGGGCAGGACCCGTTCGGCCGCGAGTACTACTGGATCGGTGGGGGCACCGCGGAGTGGTCGGCGCCAGAGGGCACGGACGCGCACGCCGTGGCGGCGGGCTACGTCTCGGTCACGCCGCTGCACCTGGACCTCACCAACTACCGGCTGCTCGAGAACGTGCGGTCGTGGGGGCTCACCGCGTGACCGACCGCTTCCAGGGCCAGCGGCGCGCCCTCATCGAGCGCATGCAGGCCAAGGGCATCCGCGACCTGGACGTCCTGCGCGCCTTCGACACGGTCAAGCGCCACGAGTTCCTGCCGCAGGCCGTGTGGCACATGGCGTACGAGGACGCGCCGGTGCCCATCGGTTTCGCGCAGACCGCGTCGCAGCCGTCGCTCCAGGCGCTGTACATGCAGCTGCTGGACATCGGCCGCACCGACAAGGTGCTGGAGATCGGCACCGGCTCCGGCTTCCAGACCGCCGTGCTGGCGCAGCTGGCCGACCGCGTGTACTCGGTGGAGCGCATCCGCGAGCTGGCCACGCGCGCGCGGGAGACGCTGGACAACCTGCGCATCAGCAACGTGGCCCTCCTCGTCGGCGACGGCACCATCGGCTGGAGCCGCTACGCGCCGTACGACGCCATCCTCGTGGCCGCGGGGGGGCCCGAGGTTCCGCAGCCGCTCGTGGACCAGCTCGCCGTGGGCGGGCGCATGCTCGTGCCGGTGGGGACCCGCGAGATGCAGCGCCTCGTCCTCGTCCGCCGCACCCCGGAAGGCGTTGAGCAGGAGGAAGTCCTCGACTGCACCTTCGTCCCCCTCCTCGGCCGCTTCGGCTGGGCCGAGGAAGCCCGCGGCTGAAAGTGCGAGGAAGATGCGGCGCGTCGGGGTGCGATTCATCGCATCCGGGACATTCCCAGCGCTACGATCTACCGAAAACTCGTAACGTCGGCCGATCTGCCTTCTCCGCAAACGTTGCGCATCGACCGATAACCCTCGTCGTCGCGATTCACGATTCGCTGGCTCGTAGCGCGTTGCCGGTGGATGAGAAGCTCGCTGTGTCCCCTGCGTGCGTGGCGGAAACTGTGTTCCGCGTTGACAGTTCCGGAGGCCCCGCGTAGCTTGCGCCGGGGCGTTCGGATGCGTGGCGGGCACACGCGATCCCGCTCCGCGGTGCCGCGTCGGCTGGCCCATGCTCCCCTCCCACCGCGACGATGCGCGCCGCTCCCAACCTCCTCCGCGGAACCGACCCATGAGCGCAAACCCCGGCGATCCGTCTTCGGCACCCGCCGTGTTTCCCCCGTTCGGGCCGGGGTTCTCCCGCCCCGCCGTGGCCCCGCAACGCCCTGCGGATGCGTCCGCAGCAGCGGTTCCGCCGGTGATGCCGCCCTTCGGCGCCCCCGCCTCGCGTGCGGGCCCCGGCCCGGCCCCGGCGTTCACCCCGACGGCGCCGTTCGCCCCCGCCTCCAGCCCCCGCGCCGAGCCCGCGCCGGCCGCTGATTCACCGGATGAGACTCTCGCGCCGAGCGCAGCAGCCGGCACCGCTCACGCGGCCGACGCACCCGCCGAAACCGCCTCAGCGGCCAGCGCGCGGGACACCGGCGCCGCCGACGATGACGCGCCCGTCTCGCCCCACTCGTTCTCCGCCGAGCCGATGCCGTGGGAGTTCGATGGGCCCGGCGCGGCTGAGGACGCCGCCGCCGAGCCGGAAGCCGCCGAAGCCGAGGCCGACGAAGAAGATCTCCCCTGGCTGGAGCTTCCCGCCGCGCGCGAGCCGCAGTCCGCCGCCGAGCCTTTCGCCGCCGACGACCCCACCTCCACCGCGGAGCCGGCCGACGCGATGCCGTGGGACAGCGACGTGCTCGCGGGCCCGGTCGCGACCGAGGAGGACGACGAGGCCGTGCTGGTGGACGACGAGGTCGTGGGCGTGGAAGACCTGGGGGATTCCACCTCGCAGACGGGGCTCTCCGATCACTTCGCCGCCGCCGCGGATGCGGAATCCGAAGACGGGATCCAGCCCGCGGAAGGGCTGGTGCCCGTCGGTGACTTCGGGATGGTGGATGCGCGCGGCGACGACGCTTCAGCGGAGCAGCACTCCGCGTCCGCCTCGTCCGACAATCCCAGCGCGGCCGCCTTCACGGAGGTCGCGGAGCGTCTGGAAGGCATCGCGCGGGCGCTGCGGGAGCGGCCGGGCGAGCTGCTGGCGGGGGGCTCGGGCGACGCGCTGGAGCTGCTCGTCACCGGCTTCGTGCTGGGTTACACGCAGCGCGCGGGGCGCTAGGCGGGAGACGGTCGCGGTTGACCGCCCCCAGCCGCTGGCTTAGCTTTTCGGGGCTGGTTCCGGCCGAATGCTGGCCGGGTCGCCCTCGTAGCTCAGGTGGATAGAGCACCAGATTCCTAATCTGGGGGTCGCGCGTTCGAGTCGCGCCGGGGGCATGGGGCAACAGGAGAAGCTCAGCGGAATTCCGCTGGGCTTCTCTTCATTTCGCCTAGGGTTGCCATGCGCGTGACAGTATTGGCGCGACGTGCCCACGAGGCGGACTGCTTCATCCGCTAGTCGTCATCTGGAATGAAAGTCCGAAGGGAAAGGGTCTGCGGATCTGATGCTCTGGGTTATCGTGCCGAACCATGCCAACGGACCGGGGCGGCGGAGTCTCCGCCCCGGTCCGTCCTGTGCCGCCAGGTCTACGGCTGAAGGTACACGTAGCCCGCGATCCCCGCGCTCACGTAGGCATATGCCGAGATGGCATTCTGCGCCTCCGCTGCCGAGAGGGTGTAGAAGATGTCGGCGTTACGCGAACTGTACAGCCGGTACATCGGCACCGTGTTGGCAAGCTGCGAGGTGGCGATGTAGCCCATCCGGCCTTCGTTGGTCCGCCCCTCGCACCCGAGATCGGTGGACAGGAAGTGATCACCGGTGCTCCGCGTATAACAGCGGTACAATGCAACGTGGCCCACCGTCGGGGCGACCGGCAGGTAGAAGTAGTTCTGAGCCTCCATCCGGTAGCCCCACTGCGTACCCTCGTTGGGTGTCAGGCCGTAGAGGTGATCCCCGTTCTGCTGGCTGAACATGCGGTGCAGCGGTACCCGGGTGCTCCCATTGAAGGACGTGAACAGCAGCAGGTTCGGGGTACCAGACGGTAAGCTGAGGAGCTGTCCGGCGGTAGCGTTCCCGGTTATCGCAGCACTCACGGCAGTTGGACTGGCGAAAGGGTTGGCCTGGAGGAAGAGAGCGGCTGCGCCCGAGACGTGCGGCGCGGCCATCGACGTGCCCGAGATGGTGTTGGTGCCGCTGTAGAGCCACGCCGAGGTGATCGCGGTTCCGGGGGCGTTCAGGTCCACACAGCCGCCGAAGTTGGAGTATCCTGCGAACTGATCGTTCGTTTGGGTCGCGCCCACGGTAATCGCCGCGCCGACTCGCGCAGGGGAGAAGCTGCACGCGTTGGTGGCCGAATTCCCGGCTGAGACCACCACCGTTACGCCAGCGTTGATCAGGCTCGAAAGTGCCGCGTCATACGCCGCCGACGCCGGACCACCAGAGGAGATGTTTGCGACCGCTGGAGACGCGTGGTGCGTGCGCACCCAGTTGATCCCTGCGATAGCGTCGGACGCGAACCCGCTCCCCCCGCAGCTGAAGATACGCACGCTCACCAGGGTGGCAGCTTTCGCCACGCCGAAGGTGCTGCCGCCGATGGTGCCCGCTACGTGAGTGCCGTGGCCGTTGCAGTCCTGCCCATTGCCTCCCAGCACGTCGAATCCCACGCTCGCCCGTCCGCCGAACTCCGGATGGGACGTCTGTATCCCCGTGTCGACTACGTATACGGTCACGCCCTGCCCGGTCTGAGTATATGTGTAGGTGCCATTAAGCGGGAGCAGCCGTTGATCCACGCGGTCGAGGCCCCAGGTAGCGCCCGTCTGCCCGGTCTGGTCCGTGTTGATCGGCTGGTCGGTTTCCACGGAGGCAACCCGGAAGTCGCTCTCGATCTGGGTGGCGGCGCCTTCAGGGAGGTCGGCCGCGAAACCGCGGATGGCGTCGGACCACGTGTACACGATCTCGCCGCCGGTGGTGGAGACCAGCTCATACGCCACTGCCTCCGGACTCTCCTCCCCATCCTGCAGCACGACGATGTACCGCCCGGCTGGCGAGGACACTGGATCGACTGGCCCGTCGGGCACCAGCGGCCCCACCGGTTCATCGATGCTGGTTATCGTGCGCGGACGATGCGGCGTAGTAGGGTCGCCGGTGCAGCCCACGGCCGCCAGCAGCAGACTGACGATGAGTGCGGAGCGGAGGTGTTGCTGAAGCATCGAAACGATCTCCTGGACCCAGCGATGAGGAACGTGCCGGGCGCCGGCTGGGGTTGGGAGTGCCCGGACAGTGCGGCGGGAAGTAGCCGTGCGGCATAATATGTCGCAATGTGCACTTATAACAAGAATGGTGTATTTGTATCTGGACACTAAAGTGTTTTGAGCGCGTGAGCGCGCCTGCATGTGAGCGCCCCGATCTCCGCACACATCCAGATGCGTGGGATCCCATTCATACTGTTGGTAAACATTGGTTTAGCAGATTTGACAGCGGCGCGTCCGCGGGTATTTTTCGCCGAGTCCTAGGACCTCTTCGTCTTCCCTGCTGGTCAGATGCATTCTCCGAACGAATCATCCCGCGGGGCCACACGGCCGCTGCGGTCGTTGCTGCTCTATCCACTCCTGGTGGGAGTGCCCGTGCTTGGCGTCGCGGGCGTGCTGCGCGCGGGTGCGTACATCGAGCCGCCTGCGGCAGTGGGCGGGCGCTGGTCCGTCCGCGCCGACGGTCCTGCATCCGCCGGGTCCAGTTGCGGGCCCCGCCTGGAGACGATCGCCAGGTCCGGCATCACGATCTCTCAATCGGGCCCGCACGTCTCGGTGGATGTCGGTGAGGGGCGCGCCTTCGCTGGGTTGCTCTCCGGCGACAGCATCGCCGCGCTTGCCGCCGCCCCGGCCGACGCGGTGGGAAGTTGCCTCGGTGGCGGGGCGCTGCGTCTGGATGCCGTGGTGGACCGGAGCGTCCTGCCGGAGCGGATGCACGCGGTCCTCTCGGTTCAGCGATGCGCGGCGTGCGCGGCGGTCCGCTTCACCGCCACCCGCCTGGCCACCGGGGAGGAGCGCTGATGCCGAACCTGCTGCTGCTCATCGCCCAGGTCGCCGTCGTGATCGTGGCGTCGCGGCTCGTGGGGCTGCTCTTCCGCCGCATCGGGCAGCCGCAGGTGATGGGCGAGATGACGGCGGGCATCCTGCTGGGCCCGTCGCTGCTGGGCTGGGCCGCGCCTGGCGTCTCTGCCGCGCTTTTCCCCGGCCGCCTCGCTGGGGTTCCTCAACGCGCTCAGCCAGCTGGGGCTGCTCGTCTTCATGTTCCTGGTGGGGCTGGAGCTGAACCCCAAGCTGCTGCGCGGCAAGGGCCACACGGCGGTGGTGACCAGCCACGTGAGCATCGCCGCGCCGTTCTTCCTGGGCTCGCTGCTGGCGCTCTTCCTCTACCCGCGCCTGTCGGACGCCGGCGTGGGCTTCACCGGCTTCGCGCTGTTCATGGGCGCCGCCATGAGCGTCACCGCGTTCCCGGTGCTCGCGCGCATCCTGACCGAGCGCGGGCTCATGCGCACGCGCGTGGGCTCGGTCACGCTCGCCTGCGCGGCGGTGGACGACGCGACGGCGTGGTGCATCCTGGCCGGCGTGGTGCTCGTGGTGCGCACGGGGGCGCACGGCCATCCGCTGTGGCTCACCGTGGGCGGCACGCTGGCCTTCGCGGCGGTGATGCTCTTCGGCGTTCGGCACCTGCTCGCGCGCCTGGAGACGGCGTTCCTGCGCCGCGGCGAGGTCACGCAGGACATGCTGGGCGCCGTGGTGCTGGCCGCGCTCGCGTCGGCGTTCGTGACCGAGTGGCTGGGCATCCACGCGCTCTTCGGCGCGTTCATGCTGGGGGCGGTGATGCCCAAGGACGAGGCGTTCGTGCGCGCCCTGGCGCACAAGCTGGAGGACGTGACGGTCGTGCTCCTCCTCCCGCTCTTCTTCGCGTTCACGGGGCTGCGCACGCGCATAGGCCTGGTGAGCGGGTGGGAGATGTGGGGCTGCTGCGCGCTGATCGTGGCGGTCGCCGTTGCGGGCAAGTTCGGCGGCTCGTCGCTGGCGGCGCGCCTCACGGGCATGTCGTGGCGCGAGGCCGGCGCGCTGGGCGTGCTGATGAACACGCGCGGGCTGATGGAGCTGGTCATCCTCAACGTGGGGCTGGACATCGGCGTGATCTCGCCAGCGCTGTTCGCGATGATGGTGATCATGGCGCTCGTCACCACCTTCGCCACGTCGCCGCTGCTGGACCGCATCTACCCCGCCGCGCTCGTCGCCCGCGAGAAGGAGGGCGCCGCGGAGGCACGGCCGGAACCTGAGCCCGCCCTCGTCTGACCTCGCCCCCTGGCTGATGGATCGTGGCGGTGCGATGGTGGCGCCGCGATCATCCGTGCTCCGGCTCTGCGTCCGCCGCCGGCGTGGATGCGATGCGTCCACGCGACCGCTCCGGGCCGGCCATGTCTCGGTTGAAAAGATGGGTGTCCGCCCCGGCGAGTGAGTAGAATGATGCGGCCGATCGGACCCGCCCGGGGCCGCTGCATCCTTCAACCGCAATCGGGGAGACGCACATGAAGAAGCTGAGGCTGGACCTGGAGGGCGTGTCTGTGGAGTCGTTCGAGACGGGCGACGCCGCCCCGCCGCGCGGCACCGTGCGCGGGCAGATCAGCATCGCCGCGAGCTGCTACGACACCGACTGCTGCTCCGACGTGAGCGACTGCTGCCCGGCGAACACGTCGTTCTGCAGCCAGCAGTGGACGAACTGCTGCCCCACCGGCATCACGTGCCCCGGCGGCAACTCGTGCGCGCAGACGTGCCACACGGGCGTGTGCATCTGCCTGTAATCTCCGGGCGCCGACCGGGCGGGACGAAGGGCGCTCCACGCGGGGCGCCCTTCGCGTTCTCGTTAGGTGTGTGAAGCGCCGCGCCGCGTCTCATCATCCGTATCCGTCGCATCCCGCCGATGCGACACGGAGTGCAGGGAAGGAGAGCGTCGGGATGCGCGGCGGGGATGGATCGACGTGCGTGCCGTTCGCCATCGTCGTCGGCGCGTGCGGAGGTGGCCCGTCGGGGAGGGGCGACGGTTGACACATCTCCAATGCAGGCGCTAGTTTTACACGCTTGTGGCCGGACGCGGCGGAACGTCGTCCCGCCGCTCCGGAGCGCCCGCACGCGGGCCGCGCAGACCGTCTCCCGGCGCACGGCCCCCGTGCCGCGCCCTCTCCATCCGCAAACGCAGGCGCCGGCGTCCGCACGCTGTCCGTGCCGCAACACCCGACCCGAGGATCTCCATGGCTTCGTCGACCGTCGCCTCCCGCACCCCCCGCCCGCGCCACACGGTGGACAACGACGACGCGGTGATGGCCCGCGCCCTCGCCTTCTCCACCTGGGCCCGCAACAACGCGCGCGTGATCCTGTACACGGCGGCGGCGGTGCTCCTGGCGGCCGGCGCCGCGCTGTACGTGCGGTACTACCGCGCCGAGCGGCAGGCCGCGGCCGCGACCGACTTCATGGAAGTCCAGCAGAAGGTCACCACCGAGGCCACGCCGCAGGCCGTGAAGGACCTGAACGCCTTCATCGGCAAGCACGACGGCACCAACGAGGCCGACGAGGCGCGCCTGGCGCTGGCCGAGCTGCACCTGCGCGGCAACGACGCCAAGGCCGCCCTGCCGCCCCTGCGCGAGGTGGCCGGCCGCTCGGGCTCGCCGCTCTCCATCCAGGGCGGCATGATGCTGGCCGCGGCGCAGGCCCAGGCCGGCGACCTCGCCGCCGCCGAGAAGACGTACCTGGACACGGGCGACCGCGGCACGCTGGACTTCCAGCGTATGGAGGCCTGGAACGAGGCCGCGCTGCTCCGCGAGCAGGCCGGCAACTGGAAGGGCGCCGCCGAGCTGTACGAGAAGATGGTGCCGCTCACCGACAAGGGCTCGCTGGAGCGCTCCATCACCGAGATGCGCCTGGCCGAGGCCCGCGGCCACGCGGCCGGCAAGTAGCCCTGCAACCCCACCGCAGCACCCCCGCGGCCGCGAGGCGAACGTGATCCCGTTCGCCTTCGCGGCCGTTCTGCTGGAAGTGCGCTACCCGCGCATCAACCCCGTCGCCATCAACATCCCCGGTCCGGTGGACGTGCGGTGGTACGGGCTGAGCTACCTGGCGGGCGCCGTGGTCGCCTACTTCGTCCTCACGCGCCTGGCCCGCAACGGCTTCCTGCGCATGCCGGCCGAAGCCGTGGCCGACCTGCTCTTCGCGCTGATGATGGGCGTGATCGTGGGCGGGCGGCTGGGCTACGTGCTCTTCTACAAGCTCTCGGACTACGTGGCGCACCCCGCCCAGCTCATCCGCATCTGGGAAGGTGGGCTCAGCTTCCACGGCGGGCTGCTGGGAGTGCTCGTCGCGGCCTGGTGGTTCGCGCGCAAGCACAAAGTCACCTTCCTGAACCTGGGCGACTCGCTGGCGCTCGCGGTGCCGTTCGGGATCTTCTTCGTGCGCGTGGCGAACTTCGTGAACGGCGAGCTGTTCGGCCGCGTGGCATCTTCCGGCGTGCCGTGGGCCATGCGCTTCCCCACGGACCCAGTGGCGGCCGCGCTCCTCGGCGACAGGCCGGGGCTCTCGCTGCCGCAGCGGGAGGAGCTGATCGGCGACGCGTACCGGTCGGGGAAGTGGGATTCCATCAAGGAGCAGGTGCCGCTCCGGCATCCGTCGCAGCTCTACGAAGGGCTGCTGGAGGGGCTGGCGATCGCGGCGATCCTCTGGGCCCTGTACCACTGGGCCAGGTGGAGAGGGAAGCCGCTGCCGCAGGGCACGTACGGCGGCCTGTTCCTGCTCTGCTACGGCATCTTCCGCTCGTTCGTGGAGCTGTTCCGCCAGCCGGACGCGCAGTTCGTGAGCCACGGAAACCCGCTCGGCACCGTGCTGGGGCCGCTCACCATGGGGCAGACGCTCAGCATGGGAATGATCGTCGCCGGGATCGCGCTCGTCGTCACGGGTGCGCGGCGGGCGAGGCGGGGCGCGGAGGCTCCCGCGGGGTAGCAGGGAAGGGGAGATGCGGGGCGGGGGATGCGGGGGCGCGGGGGATTCGCGCCCCTTCGCGCGCCCGGCACCGATGTTGAGACGGGAGATGCGCGGCGGACGCATCCCGGCGCGTGCGGCAGAGCCGTCGGCGCGGCCGGACGGAGCAGCCACGGAGGAGACGATGGGCGCGGGACACGACCACCACGGGCACCATCATCACCACGGGCACGCGCACGGCCACTCGCACGGGCCGGCCAGCGCGCGCAACGTGCGGCGGCTCACGTACACCCTGGCGCTCGCCGCCGCGTACATGGTGGCCGAGGCGGTGGGGGGCTACCTCGCGAACTCGCTGGCGCTGCTGGCCGACGCGGGCCACATGCTGAGCGACGTAGCCGCCCTGGCGCTGTCGCTCTTCGCCATCCGCATCGCGCAGAAGCCGGCCACGCTCCAGCGCACGTACGGCTTCCACCGCACCGAGATCCTGGCGGCGCTGGCGAACGCGTCCACGCTCATCGCCATATCCATCCTCATCTTCATCGAGGCGTTCCGGCGGTTCCTCTCCCCGCAGCCGGTGGGAGGAACGGTGATGATGGTCATCTCCCTCGGCGGGCTGCTGGTGAACCTGGGGGCGATGTGGGTGCTGCACGGCGGGCGCGCGGAGAGCCTGAACGTGCGCGGCGTGTGGCTGCACTTCATGACCGACGCGCTGGGGTGCCTGGGCGGCATCGTGGGCGGCGCGCTGGTGTGGTGGCTGGGGTGGTACTGGGTGGACCCGCTGGTCTCCATCCTCATCGGGCTGCTGGTGATCTGGTCTTCGTGGGCGCTGCTGCGCGAGAGCGTGGCGGTGCTGCTGGAAGGCACGCCGGCGCACATCGATGTGGCCGAGGTGAAGGCGGCGATGATGGCGGTCGACGGCGTGGAGGAGGTGCACGACCTGCACGTGTGGACCATCACCAGCGGCATGGAGGCCATGAGCGGCCACGTGGTGGTGGGCGCCGCGGGCGAGGCGCGCCGCCGCTGCGGCGACCTGCTGGCCGACTTGCACGGCGAGCTGAACCGCCGCTTCGGCCTGCGCCACCTCACCATCCAGGTGGAGCCGCCCGACTTCGTGGAAGCCTGCTGCCCCGAGCCGGAAGGCGCGTAGAGCCGGAGCCGGAGCCGCATCCTCCCCGGCGACGTGACGGACGCGACGAGCGAGATCGACGGAAAACGACGAGGGGCGGCATCCGCGCGGATGCCGCCCCTCTGCTTTTCGGCATTGTCGGATGCGACGAAATCCGGGCCTCCAGATCCTCTCCCGTCCATCGTCGGCCGCCGACCATCTACCGTATCGGCCCGCTGCTCGGGGTCGCGGGAGGCGTTCAGCTATCGAACTTCGTCGCTCCATCATCTACCGTCGGCCGTTCGACATCTACCGTCACGGTCCGATTGGAAGCGCAGCGGGGTGATACCGTCAGCCGCGCATGGCTTCCGACAGCAGGCGGTGGAAGTGGTGGGTGCCGACCTCGCGGCGCGGGGAGTAGCGGCCGCGGTGGTAGATGCGCGAGCGGACGCCCTTCTGCACGGCCTCCACGACCTCCTCGTCCTCCATCTCCACGCGGTGCAGGCCGGCGCCCGCGCCCTCGCCGCGGCGCGACTCGTCCCACACGTACGACAGGAACGAGACCTTGGTGCGCTCCGGCCCCACCGGCTGCACCACGTTCACCGACAGGCCCCACGGGTAGAAGTTGAGCATCAGGTTGGGGAAGAGCCACCAGTACCACGCGGCGACCAGCGTGCCCTCGTCCGGGTGGCCGGCCGGCAGGCGGAACGCGTCTGCGGGGGAGCGCGTGGTGCCCAGCTGCAGGTTGCACCAGGGGTACAGCTCGGTGCGGTACGTGGAATAGTCCAGCGCGCCGGACAGGCTGGCGTTGTGGACGTACGGGATGTGGAACTCTTCCAGGTAGTTGTCGCAGTACAGCGCCCAGTTCGCGCGGATGTGGTAGTCGCGCGAGCTCGCCGGGTCGAAGACGGCGCGGTCCAGCGGCAGCCATCCCACGCGGTCCATCACCGGCCCGATCCACTCCGCGAACGGCACCGCGGGGTCCAGCGCGGTGAAGGCGAGCGGGCCCCAGCGCTCCAGCGGAAGGCGGCGCAGGTCGTCGGCCGGGGTGGGGAAGCCCTGCACGCCCTCGAACTCGGGCATGCTCACGAACGCGCCGTCCAGGTCGAAGCGGCGCCCGTGGTAGCGGCAGCGCATGCCGCGCGCGTGGCACTCGCCCTCCACCAGCACGGTGCCGCGGTGGGTGCACACGTTGGAGAGGCAGCGCACCCGCTGGTCGTCGCCGCACGACAGCACCAGCGGCTCGTCCAGGCAGCCTTCCAGCAGCGTCACCGGCAGCAGGTGGCCGGACGCGCGCACCCGGTCCGCGCCGGTCACGATCTGCCAGCTTCGCGCGAACACCTTCTCGCGTTGCAACGCGTAGTATGCCGGGTCGGTGTAGACCTCGCCGGGCAGCGTCTCGGCGCGCTCGATCTGCGGGTCGACGAAGATGTCGCGGACGGGCACGGGCGATGTGGATTCGGGAGATGGAAGGCGGTGCATCCGCCGCCAATGTAGGCGCCGCATCGCCCGCGGTCCACTCCGCCCGGCCCGTCCTCATCCCGAACAACGGTTGCGGGTTGCGGCCGGATGCGATGCGAACCTCGCGAGGCTACGCATCTCCCGACGGCGCACCCCTGCGCATCGTATCCCCGCCAGGCCCTCCGCGGCTTGGCGGTACGATCCGACGCTCTCGACCCGCGCCCCACCCATCGACCGTCGTACCCGATCTGCCGCGCCAGGCGTTTGCCTGCGTATGTAAAGCCTTACGCAGGAGCACCTTCGTTCGAGCGGCAGGGGTCCACGACTTGCTCATCCGCGGCATGCTCATCCCACCCTGCCCGGGGCTGGCCGGTTCGGCGCGGCCGCACGGGCGGGCGCGGTTCGGTGTTCATCGGAGTGTGAGGAGGCGTGGTATGAAAGCGTGGTGCATTCTCGCCCTGGCGGCCCTGCCGCTGGCGGCGTGCGACGACACGACCAGCTTTACCAACACCAACAACGGCGCCGTGTTCACCATGAACAACGCGGCGAGCGCGAACTACGTCATCGTCTTCTCGCGCGCGAACGACGGGACGCTCACGCGCATGGACTCGGTGGCTACCGGCGGGCTGGGCAGCGGGCCGCACCCGGTGTTCGGAACCGACCCGCTGGAGTCGCAGGACGCGGTGATCCTCACCGGCGACAACCGCCTGCTCTTCGTGGTCAACGCGGGCAGCAACCAGGTGACGTCGTTCCGCGTGAGCGGGACCGGGTCGCTCACGCGCGTGAGCACGGTCGGCTCGGGCGGGCAGTTCCCCGTGAGCCTGGCGACCAGCGGCAGCCTGCTGTACGTGGTGAACGCGATGGGCGGCGGCAGCATCAGCGGCTTCCGCATCGGCGCGGACGGCACGCTCACTCCGCTGGCCGGCTCCACGCGCGCGCTGAGCGGCGCGGCCACGCCCGGCCCCGGCTCCATCCGCATCAGCCCAGACGGCCAGAACGTCGTGGTCACCGAGAAGCCGACGAACCGCCTGGACGTCTACGGCCTGAACGTGGACGGCATCCCCTCGTCCGGCCCCACGTTCGTCGCCTCGCCCGGACCCACGCCGTTCGGCGCGGACTTCGACCCCAGCGGCCGCTACGTGCTCTCCATCGGCAACATCGGCCCCAACCGGGCCGCGGTGCCCGACGGCAGCTCGGCCGGCTCGCTCACCTTCAGCAGCACGGGCGCGGCCACCGTCATCAGCGCCTCGGTGCCCACCACCGAGACGGCCGCGTGCTGGGTGCAGATCACGCCCGACGGGCAGTTCGCGTACACCACCAACACCGGCAGCGGCTCCATCACCGGCTTCCGCATCGGGTCCACGGGCGCGCTCACCCGCCTCACGACGGACGGCATGACGGGCGTCACGGGCGCGGGCACCCAGCCGCTGGACATGGCGTACGCCAACGGCTACCTGTACGCGCTGACCGCCGGCGACCGCGGCATCCACACCTTCCGCGTGGCAGGCGACGGCTCGCTGACGGCGGTGCCCACGGCGAACCTGACCGGCATCTTTCCGGTCAGCGTCACCGGCCTCGCCGCGTTCTGATCCGCACGCCATCGCCCGGCACGGAAGACCGTCGGAGATGATGGGCGGATGGTTGGGATGCGGGCGAGGCGAAGTAGTAGATGAAGAGCCGGCGGATGCGGTAATGCGCAGCGTCCGCCGGCTCCCCGTCGTGTGCGGTGGGTGCGCTGCTCACCAGCGATTTCGGTAGATGTGCATCGACCGTCCAGTCCCGCATCGTCCAACCGCGACTGGAGAAACCTGGCGCGATTGCCGGCGATGCCGTTACCGTGTTCGCATCTCCCGCCCGGCCCTTCCGCCCCGCCACCGCGAATCCTCCCGTTGAGCGTACCCGACGCAGTCCCGGCGTCCGCGGCGCCTCTCGATCCCGACGCGCAAACGGCGTCCGCCGCCGCATCCGAAGCCTCCTCCACGGCGGATTTGCTCCGGCGCGGGCGGCTGCTGCGCGTGCTGGGCGTGAGCTTCGGGCTGGCAGTGGGCCTGGGCAACACCATCGGCGCGGGAATTCTGCGCACCCCGGGCGAGGTCGCCGCGCGGCTTCCCAGCACGACGCTGTACATGGCGGTGTGGATCGCGGGCGGCGTGTACGCGCTGCTCGGCGCCATCTCCGTGGCCGAGCTTGGGACCATGATCCCCAAGTCCGGCGGCCAGTACGTGTTCGCGCGGCGGGCGCTGGGGCCGTACGCCGGCTTCGTGGTGGGATGGAGCGACTGGATCTCGACCGCGGGGAGCTGCGCCGCGGTGGCCGTGGTCATCGGCGAGTACCTGGCCGCGCTGGTGCCCGCGCTTGCCGGGTGGGGAACGGGGATGGCCATCGCGGCGATCCTCGCGTGCGCGGCGCTCCAGTGGCGCGGCGTGCTGGCGGCCGGGCGCGCGCAGGAGGCGACGAGCCTGCTCAAGGCGGTCGCGCTCCTGGGCCTGGTGGCGGCGTGCTTCGCGTGGAGCGGCCCGCGCCCGGTCGCCGCCGCGCTGCCGGTGCCCTCCGGCTTCCCGCTGCTCATCGCTGTCGTGATCGCCCTGCAAGGCGTGATCTACACCTACGACGGCTGGACCGGCGTCGTCTACTTCGGCGGCGAGGTGGCCGACCCGGCGCGCGACGTGCCGCGGGCCATCTTCGGCGGGGTGATCTCCATCGCCGCCATCTACCTGCTGATCAACGCCGCGCTCCTGCACGTGCTGCCGCTCCCCGCCATGGCGGGCGCCAAGCTCGCCGCGGGCGATGCGGCCCGCGCGGTCTTCGGCGCCCGCGGCGACACCATCATCCGCGTGCTGCTGATCGTGGCGCTGGTGTCGTGCCTCAACGCGCTGGTGCTGATGGCGCCGCGCGTCCTCTACGCCATCAGCGCGGACGGGCTCTTCACCTCGCGCGCGACTATCGTCAACCGCGGCGGCACGCCCACCGTGGCGCTGCTTGCGAGCACGGCCGTCGCGGTCGTCTTCGCGGCCACGGGCGCATTCGACCGCATCATCGCGGTCCTGTCGTTCTTCTTCGTGGCGAACTACGTCCTCACCTTCGCCTCGGTCTTCGTGCTCCGCCGCCGCGAGCCGGACACTCCGCGTCCGTATCGCGCCTGGGGCTACCCGTGGACGACGGGTGCCGCGCTCGTGGGCTCGCTCGCGTTCCTCGCCGGTGCCGTCGCGGGCGACACCCGCAACAGCCTCTACACCCTGGCCGTCCTCGCCGCCAGCTGGCCCGTCTACCGCCTCTCCGCGCGCCTCACCGGCGGCACCGGCGCGGACTGAACATCGCATTCCACGTCAGATGCACGGAGGGGGCGTCCGCGCGGACGCCCCCTCCGTTTTGCTGCTTCCTCACACCGCTTCGGTTACTTCGGCAGTGCCCACTTGTCGTACAAGATCGCATCCGCCGGCCGGTCGTCCAGCGTCGGAAGCGCAGCCACCGCCGCCTAAATATCGGCGATTCGGTCGTTGAGTGCCTGGCTCGCCCGAACACGGTCGAGGCGCTCACGGACCGCGACGGTTATCGCTTCCTCAACACTCTCCCCCGTGATTGCAGCCAGCTCTCTGGCGAGCCGTTCCGTGTCGTCGTCAAGGGTGATGGGCATCGTTGCTCTCTACGGCAGTGGCAGGCGGTCGCGGATGAGGAGGAGGATGGCGCCGTGCGGGACGATCAGGTACTGGCTGCCGTCGATCTCCACCTCCACCGCGTTGCGGCGGAGGAAGAGGGCCAGGTCGCCCTTCTGCGCCTGGAGCGGCAGGTAGCGCACCTCGGTCCGCGCGCTGGAGCCCGACCACGCCTCGCCGTCTGACGAGTCCGATGTGGCGTAGCCCGGGCCGACGTTCACGACGTGGCCGGACGCCACGGCTTCCTTCTCCGCCACGCCCTGCGGCAGGTACAGCCCCGACGCGGTCTTGCCGCTCTCTTCCTCCGGCCGCACGAGGACCTTGTCCCCGACCAGAATGACTTCCCGGCTCATGAATCTTCCGCGTGTTCGCGTGTTCTCCACCGCGCCTCGAAGGGCGCGGCACCAGCCTCAATCATAACCAGTTACCCGCACTGCCGCACGCTTGTGCCCGTCCGCCTCGTATCTCACGAGCTCACTCTCGCCTCCTCCATCCTCCATCACCTCACACGAGCAACCTTCCTCCGATCGGCCCCATCCATCGCATCCGACACAGGCTCTCCGCTGGCCGAAGCCTCCCCGTCAAGCCACGACCCCCCTGTTCCACCTGCAGTTTGTCGCCGCCACATAAATCTCAGCAGAAGAACGTCTCGCATCAGCAGATGAACAGCAACGTCGTGCGATGAACCAGTCGTTCGGCATCGTCGCATTCTCATCTCCCCGTCGCGTCACGCTCCAACTGATTCGCACCTCGACAGATACGTCGCTGCCGCACGTCCGGCTTGGGGGATCGGGTAGATGTGACGCCACCGATCCATCCGCGCGCTTCGGTAGATGTGGAACCGACGACGGATGCGAGCCTTCGCACCCTCTCCGCGGAAAAACCGATACTTATCGCTGCCGTTCTTTGCGACACGCGGCCCAACTTTTTCGCTCCTCCGACCGGGTCTGCGCCGTTCGTCGCCGTGCATCGTCCGGATGATGGAAAACCGGCTCCGGACGCGCTGTTCGGGGCAGGGGACTGTGCGCTTTCTGGACCCGCACTTGCACCACCGCGGGCCGCGCCCGGCACTGCTCCGAAAGTGTGCGCCGCTGCGGCTTTCCAGCGGCGGCGCGGCATTGTAAGATGTGCGGGCGCGACTAGGGCCGGGTGACGCCCGGCGATTGATGTGTTCGACGCCTGACCGGCCGGGCCGGGGGCGCCGTTCGTGGGCCCTGGAGAGGGGCCCCCAACGAGGAGACCGACATGATCGACAGCTTTGGAGCACGCTCCACCCTGCGCGTGGGCGAGCGTGAGTACGAGATCTTCCGCCTGGACGCGCTGGCCAAGGAGGGCATCGACGTGAGCCGCCTTCCGTACAGCCTGCGTATCCTGTTGGAGAACCTGCTGCGGCGCGAAGACGGCGTGACCGTCACCCGCGAGGACATCGAGGCTCTGGCGCGGTGGTCGCCCAAGGAAGCCTCCGAGCGGGAGATCGCCTACATGCCCGCCCGCGTCGTCCTCCAGGACTTCACCGGCGTTCCCTGCGTGGTGGACCTCGCCGCCATGCGCGACGCCATGGCCGACCTGGGCGGCGACCCGTCCAAGATCAACCCGCTGCAGCCGGTGGAGCTGGTCATCGACCACTCCGTGCAGGTCGACGCCTTCGGCACCGCCGCGGCCTTCGAGCAGAACGTGGAGCTGGACTACCAGCGCAACGCCGAGCGCTACGCCTTCCTGCGCTGGGGCCAGCAGGCGTTCGACAACTTCAAGGTCGTGCCGCCCAACACCGGCATCGTCCACCAGGTCAACCTCGAGTACCTCTCCCGCGTCGTCTTCACCAGCGACGAGAACCCCGCCGCGCCCAAGACCGACCTGCCGCAGGCGTTCCCGGACACCTGCGTGGGCACCGACTCGCACACGCCCATGGTCAACGGTCTCGGCATCCTGGCCTGGGGCGTCGGCGGCATCGAGGCCGAGGCGGCCATGCTGGGCCAGCCCATCTCCATGCTCATCCCCCAGGTCATCGGCTTCAAGCTGGAGGGCGAGCTGCCGGAGGGCGCGACGGCCACCGACCTGGTGCTGACCGTGACGGAGATGCTCCGGAAGAAGGGCGTCGTCGGCAAGTTCGTGGAGTTCTACGGCCCCGGCGTGAGCCGCCTGCCGCTGGCCGACCGCGCCACCATCGGCAACATGAGCCCGGAGTACGGCGCCACCTGCGCCATCTTCCCGCCCGACGAGGTCACGCTCCAGTACCTGCGCCTCACCGGCCGCCCGCAGGAGCGCATCGCCCTGGTCGAGGCGTACATGAAGGAGCAGGGGCTCTTCCACAGCGCCGACGCGCCCGAGCCCGTCTTCACCGACACGCTCGAGCTGGACCTGAACACCGTGGAGCCCAGCATCGCCGGGCCACGGCGCCCGCAGGACCGCATCAAGCTCTCCGAGGCGAAGAAGGCGTTCCGCAAGGCGCTGCCCGACCTTCTCCCGTCCAAGGGCGGCATGCCGTCGCAGAAGGACGCGGCGAACCGCACCGACGCCAGCGGCCCGGACGCCGTGGGCGTGTGGGGCGAGGGCTCGGCCGAGTCGCCCAGCGCGCAGAAGGTGATGATCGAGAACGCCGAGCAGTGCCTGGACCACGGCTCGGTCGTCATCGCCGCCATCACCAGCTGCACCAACACGTCCAACCCGTCGGTGATGCTGGCGGCCGGCCTGCTCGCCAAGAAGGCGGTGGAGCGCGGCCTCACCCGCAAGCCGTGGGTGAAGACGTCGCTCGCGCCGGGATCGAAGGTGGTGACCGAGTACTACCAGAAGGCGGATCTCCAGCAGTACCTGGACGCCCTGGGCTTCCAGACCGTCGGCTACGGCTGCACCACCTGCATCGGCAACTCCGGCCCGCTGCCGCAGGAGATCTCCGAGGCGATCCAGAAGGGCGGCCTGGTCGCCGCGTCGGTCCTCTCCGGCAACCGCAACTTCGAGGGCCGCATCAACTCCGACGTGCGGGCGAACTTCCTGATGTCGCCGCCGCTCGTGGTCGCCTTCGCCATCGCCGGCCGCATCGACATCGACCTGTACAACGAGCCGCTGGGCGAGGGCAAGGACGGGCGCTCGGTCTTCCTCAAGGACATCTGGCCCACGCAGGCCGAGATCGAGGAGACGGTGCGCAGCTCCATCGAGTCGGAGATGTACCGCCGCAGCTACGGCGCGGTCTTCGAGGGCGACGACCGCTGGAAGAGCATGGACATCCCCAGCGGCAGCCGCTTCACCTGGGCGGACTCGTCCACCTACGTGCGGCAGCCCACGTACTTCGAGGGCATGAGCAGGCAGGCGCGCGACACCGTGCCGGAGATCACCGGCGCGCGGGCCGTTGCGCTGCTGGGCGACAGCGTGACCACGGACCACATCTCCCCGGCAGGGAGCATCAAGAAGGACTCGCCCGCGGGGCGCTACCTGACCGAGCACGGCGTGGAGGCGCGCGACTTCAACTCGTACGGCTCGCGGCGCGGCAACCACGAGGTGATGGTGCGCGGCACCTTCGCCAACGTGCGCATCCGCAACCAGCTCGCGCCTGGCACCGAGGGCGGGTACACCACGTACTTCCCCGAGAACGAGATCACCACCATCTACGACGCGGCCATGCGCTACGTGGCCGACGGCACGCCGCTGGTGGTGCTGGCGGGCAAGGAGTACGGCTCCGGCTCCAGCCGCGACTGGGCGGCCAAGGGCCCGTACCTCCAGGGCATCAAGGCGGTGATCGCCGAGAGCTACGAGCGCATCCACCGCAGCAACCTGGTGGGGATGGGCATCCTGCCGCTCCAGTTCCTGCCCGGCGAGTCGGTGTCGTCGCTCGGCCTCCTTGGCCGCGAGACGTTCGACTTCCAGGGGCTGACGGCCGCCATCGCCACCGGCTTCGGCGCCGGGCGCGAGATCGCCGTCCGCGCCACGGGCGAGGACGGGAAGGTGACGGAGTTCCGCGCGCTGGTGCGCATCGACACGCCGCAGGAGATCCTGTACTACCGGCACGGCGGCATCCTCCAGTACGTGCTGCGCCAGCTGCTGGGCGGCAAGGAGGAGCCGGCCGCGCTCTCCGGCGAGGCGGGGCTTCCGCAGGCCGCAGTGGCCTCGGAGCACCACCACGACGGCACGGTGGAGAAGGGGTCGATCGATTCCTTCCCCGCCAGCGACCCGCCGGGGTACTGAGATCGGTCGAGCGGGTGGGGGGAGGGCGGAGGACGGCCCTCTCCCCCGCTCGTTCCTCGCTGCCCCCTCTCCCAAAACTGCCTGGGAGAGGGGGCGGTTTCGTCTCAGGCCGCGAGATGGGCGCGAGTTCGTGAGATGGGCGGGGGAGATCGGCGTCTCGGGCTCTTCTTTCGCGCTTCTGCTCCGCGGTTCGCGTGTTGCGTCGCCCCTTGTGGCGTCGTACGGAAAGCCGCACCTTGCGCGGCCATCTTCCACGATCTTCCCAAACCGTCTGGAGCTTCCCCATCTCCGCCGAAGGCATGCGCCTGGCGCCCGGCGCCGAGTTCGACCTGATCCGCAGGTTCGTGCCGCACCCCGCCGCGCCGGGCGAGCGGGGGGACGTGCGCGTGGGCCCCGGCGACGACTGCGCCGTGGTCGCGGGCGACGGGATCGCGCTGTCGTGTGACATGAGCGTGGAGGGCGTGCACTTCCGGCGCGACTGGCTCTCCGCGCGCGAGATCGGGTGGCGGGCGGCGGCGGCGGCGCTGAGCGACCTGGCTGCGATGGCGGCGCGCCCCATCGGCGTACTCTGCTCGCTCGCGATCAGCGACGAAGATGCGCCGCGCTTCGCCGAGCACCTGATGGCCGGCGTTCGCGACGCCGCGGAGAGCGTGGGGGGAGTGCTGCTCGGCGGCGACCTCACGCGCTCCCTGGGGCCGATCGCGGTGGACGTCACCGTCGTCGGCGAGTGCCCATCTCCCGTCCTCCGCTCCGGCGCGCGGCCGGGCGACGAGGTGTGGGTGACGGGCGAGCTGGGCGGTTCGGCGGCGTACGTGGCCGCCCTCCTGCGCGACGCGCTGCCCGACGCGTCCGCGCGCCGGTGCTTCGCCGCGCCCGTCCCGCGCGTGCGCGAGGCGGCGTGGCTCCGATCCCGCGGCATCCCGAGTGCAATGATCGACATCTCCGACGGCCTGGCGGGCGACGCGGCGCAGATCGCGGCCGCCAGCGGGGTGGCCGTGGTGCTGGAGACGGACGCGGTTCCCGTGCACGAGGCGGCCCGCACGGCTGCCGACGGCGCGGCGCTCGCCCTCTCCGGCGGCGAGGACTACGAGCTGTGCTTCTGCGCCGCGGGGGGCGCGGTGCAGCCGCATGCCTCGGCATTCGAGAGCGAGACGGGGGTGAGGCTCACGCGCGTGGGGCGCGTGAAGGCGGGTGCAGGGGTGTGGCGGGCAGACGGCGCGGGGGGGCGGGTGCCGCTGGGGCGCGGGGGATACCAGCACTTCGGAGAGGGGCGGGAGTGATACGCATGCTGTGGGTGGCGCTGGCCGCCACGGCCTCCACGCTGTTCTGGGGCGGAGGCGCGATCGCGGCGTCGCTGCTGGGGTGGCGCGGCCCGCTCTATTCCCGGCTCACGCGCCGCTGGGCGGGCACGATCCTGCGCGCCAGCGGCAGCCCCGTGGTGGTGCACGGCATGGAGCACGTGAGCGGCGACGCACCCATGGTCGTGGTCTCCAACCACGTCTCGTGGTTCGACGTGTTCGCCATCGCCTCGGTGCTGCCCGGCACGTTCCACTTCGTCGCCAAGAAGGAGCTGGAGCGCATCCCCATCTTCGGCAGCGCGTGGAAGGCCGCGGGCCACATCTCCATCGACCGCTCGAACCGGGCTAGCGCCATCCAGAGCCTGCGCGAGGCGGGCCAGAAGATCCGCCACGAGCGCGGCGCCGTGGTCATCTTCCCCGAAGGCACGCGGTCGCGGACGGGCCGGCTGCAGCCGTTCAAGAAAGGCGCGTTCATGCTGGCCGTCGAAGCCGGCGTGCCCGTGGTCCCCACCGTGGTCGTAGGCAGCTACGACATCATGCGTCCGGACACTTGGAAGATCCGCCCCAACACCATCCACG
>DASRQW010000553.1 GCA_035696245.1 Longimicrobiaceae bacterium
CCGCCCTGCCGAGACGAGCCACGATTCCGGCTTGATCCCCGAGAGGTGCTTGTCCATGCGAATTCCTCCATTCGTGGGGCGAGGCATGGTGGACGTCCGGGTGAGGCCTCGGATGAATCTCTGCTCGTGCGGGAACCCAAACAGAAAAGCCCCACGCCATGACTCGCTTCTGAGTCTGGTGTGGGGCCGTCCCATGCACGTCCCCGAACAGACGGGGTCGCCCCACGCCGTGCGCCCGCGCTACACGACGAGCACGGGAGCGTTCAGGTCAACCGGATCCCGGCGCTCGGCTGTCAGAGTGCGGCGCCGACCGCCTCTTCCTCGGTCACGTCCTCGGGGGCGAGGGTGTCCATGAACGAGCTGACGGAGAAGACCGCGTTGCCCGCGCCCGCCACGCCGTACCCGGGCGGAGGCCGCAGGCCGTGCTTCTCCAGCGTCTCGCGGTACACCTCCAGCAGGCGGATGTGGTACTCCAGCGGCGCGCCCTCGGGGTTGTCCTTGCCCAGCGGCGTGGCCGGCTCCGGGCACCACGTGGTGAACCGCGGCGTCACCCCGCGCGACATGAAGTAATTCAGCCCCTCGGCCGTGGAAGCGATGGCCTCGTCGATCGTGGCGAACCCGAACGGCTTCGCCATCTCCACGCCGGCCACGAAGTTGGGGATCACGTACCGCGGCCCGAACACCTCGGCGGCGTCGAAGATGCGGCGGTGCCACTCCTCGCGGCCCACGTAGCGCTCCTTGCCCGGGCAGATGATCTCGAACAGCCGCTTGTCCCAAACCTCGTAGTTGGGGTGGTAGATGCGGATGCCCGCGTCGTGGAAGCGCTGCACGTCGGCCTTCGGCAGCGCCTGCGCGACCACCTTGCCGATCCAGCGGCCGGGGAAGCGCTCCTCGATGGCTTCCGCGTACCGGCCGTAGAAGTCCGCCTCGGCCAGCCCGTCCACCTTGCTGGTCACGCTGCCGCCGGTGAGCGTGTACGCCTTGCTCGCCTTCGCCGTGTCGTACTTGTCGATGATGGCCAGCGCCTCCAGCACGTCGGCGGCGGGCTTCACGCCGGTGTACGGGCGGCCCTCCTGCTTGTGCTGGCGCCAGTTGTGGTTGATGTCGCAGTACCCGCACTCCTCCTTCGCCCCGAAGTACTGGCACAGGCGCAGCACGGTGAGGTAGATGAGGTAGCCCCACTGGATGGTGGGCGCCGTCTCCATCACCGTCTTGCCGTTCTCCAGCGTGTGCCGGTAGTACTCCGGCATGGGCGGCAGGCCCACGTCGGCGATGGTGCGGCCCTCCAGCGTGAGGCGCAGGCCGGCCGCCTCGTCGCGGGTCACGCGGTACGGCGAGTCCGGGTTCACGCGCACCGACACGATGGTGCGGCGCAGCTCCCACGGGCCGCCGGTGAGCGCGAGCTCCTCGGGCGGGCGGCGCTTCGCCGCGTTGCCCAACTGCGCGAGCGGCTTCTGGTCGAAGCTGAAGATGAAGTACGACTTCGGCTTGACCTCGCCATCCAGGTTGTCGGTCAGCGCGGAGTCATCGAAGGCCATCCCGGTGCGCAGAAGGTCCTCTTTCAGGACGGCTTCGCGGGGGATGTGCGGGAAGCGGGCGATCAGCCCTTCCACCAGCTCGGTGCGTGCGGTCATTCTCGGTCCCTTCGGTACGTTGGTCGGGGGCGTGAACTTATCCAATCTCCCGGCCGATGGAAACACCTCGTACACCGCATGCGGCAGCGCGTTACCCGCGGTGGGACGCCCTCCGCAGCCGGTCGCGCACGCCCGCCCACGCGGCGCCGTCCGGCACGGCTTCCACGTAGATGACGTCCACGCCACGGTCGTCCAGCTCGTGCAGCGCCGCGTACAGCCCCGCGGCGTACGCCGCCGGGTCGCGCGGGAGCACGATCGTCTCCGCGCCGGCGAGACGGTCGCCCGTCATCGAGACGACGCCGGCGCGCCGTCCAGCGGCCCCGTCGCGGAGGACCGATTCGGTCAGCGCGCCCGCACCGAGCGTGAAGAGCGGGGCGCGCGGGGCGTAGTGGCGGTCCATCATCCCCGGCGACGGCCGCGGCGCATCTCCCGACGCATCTGCCGATGGGAGGACGATGTCTCCGGCGATGGGGCGCAGGTCATCTACCGAAAGCGAGCCGGGGCGGAGCAGGGCGGGGCGCGGGCCGGTCAGGTCCAGGACGGTGGATTCGATGCCGACGCGCGTAGGGCCGCCGTCGAGGATCAGGTCCACGCGGCCGCCCAGGCTCTTCGCGACGTGCTCCGCCGTGCTGGGCGAGATCTCCGTCGAGCGGTTGGCGCTCGGCGCGGCGACGGGCAGCGCGGCGGCACGCAGGAGCGCGAGCGCGACCGGGTG
>DASRQW010000554.1 GCA_035696245.1 Longimicrobiaceae bacterium
CAGCGCGGGCACTTGGACGCTCGCGACCGGCTGCTTCACGGCATCGTCCTCGTTCTGCACGCCTGCGAAGGTGGTGAGCCAGAGCACGCGCCCGCCCTTGCCGTCGGTGACGGTCTTGTCGTCCTGGTGCTCGTGCCCGGGGCCGTCGTGCGCCACCGACTGCTTGAGCGTCCAGCCCCGCACCGGGATGGTGACGTCCACGTTATAGGCGCCCCAGTAGTGCTGGAAGCGGAGCTTCTGGTAGAGCTGCTTGCCGGTGAGCCCGGGGCGCCACCCTACGTAGATCCCGGGGGTGAACCCCGCCGCCGAAACGCTGTTGTACCAGTTGTTGCAGTAGGCGACCACGTCCGGCGCCGGGACGCCCTTCGCCACCCCTTCCAAGTCCAGCCAGACGTTCACTCCCTCGGGAAAGCCCAGTTCCTCCACGAAGCGCGCGGCGTTCCTGCCGTACTTCGCTCCAAGCTCCGGCGTGGGCGTCCATCCCTCATTCTGCACGTGCTGCACCGGCATGAGCGCCAGCCCGCCGCTGAGGATACGCACGGCCTCCTTAGCGGAGAGGTCGTGCGGCGTCATCACCTCGCGCCCGACGTAGCGAAGGCAGAAGCGGTGGCCGGTGTCGAAGAACCGCTTCACCTCCGCGTCGTCGGAGAGAGGGTGGTTCGTGTCGAAGCCCATGAGGCCGGGGGGAGCCTTGCGAACGGTTCCGGGGAGTGACATGGGGGACCTCGCTTTCACGGTGTGAAGGAGGATAGGAGGATGGTTCGAGATCCGGGCTGATCTGCCGCGGCCGCGCAATCGCGGAGGAGGATGCGCCCGGGTCTCCGAAACGCGCGGGCGAGGGGTGGGATGCGGCGCCGAGCGAGCCGAAAGGGCCGATTATCGAACGCCACACACTAATCGGAGTGGACGCGAAGTGCAAGGGTTCCGTGACACGGACTGATGCGGACGGTGCCCATTGTTTCGGGCACCACCGGACCGTGGAATGAGCGGCGCAAGGTGGAGAAGCCGCGGGTGAGGGGCACCATGAGGAGGTGATCGAACGGGCGACGAGCGTGGCGGGTCAGCCGACCAAGGTCGATTCGGGGGATGCGCGGCGGAGGAGGACGGCGACGGCGGTGAGGACGACCACGAGGGCCGCGAAGGCGAACCAGCCGTCGATGAGCTTGGAGGTGCCCCATACCCACTCGTTCGCGCCGGGCACGCCGCGCGTGAGGTAGCCGTAGAACTTGAGCCAGAAGATCCAACCGGCGTGGATGCCCATGGACGTGAACAGGTCGCCCGTGGCGTGGTACGCGAGCGCCAGGATCACGCCCGCCAGCGTCAAGTTCAGGAAGCCGGGGACGAGGCCGTGCAGCTCCGTCATCCCCCGCAGCATGCTGGGCATCACCCGCAGCCCCGAGTCCCACGCGACGGCGCCGGGCGCGTCCGGCTTGCCCATGAAGTGGACGATCGCGTACACGGCGCTGCTGGCCGCCATCGCCGCCTTCCACCCGACCGACCGCCGCAGCCCGCCGAAGATGGCGCCGCGGAACAGCAGCTCCTCGACCACGCACACGATCAGCGCCGTGAGCAGCGCGCCCGCCAGGCGGCTCGCGAGCCGTCCCGGCGGATGCGACTGGACCTCGCGCGCCCCCGCGGCGACCGCGACGGTGCAGACGACGGCCAGCGACACCAGCCCCAGCGCGAACCCCGCGGCGAAGCGCCGCCAGCGGGGATGGCGCGGGTCCAACCCCACGTCGCTCCAGCGGCGGATGCCGGACGCGCGCACGAACCACGGCAGGCCCAGCACGGCCACGATCAGGATGCCGCGGTTCACGTAGCGCGAGAACGGCATCTTCGCGATTCCCGCCAGCGCGGGAGTCTCGCGCGCCAGCCACTGCACCGCGTGGTACAGCCACGGCGCCAGCAGCGCCCCGCCCGCGAACACGGCCAGCAGGTACAGCAGCAGCGCGCGCAACGGGCGGCGGTCCGCGGAGACGTTCTCGGGCATGGGGATGCGGTGGATGTGCGGCATTGGATGCGTCCGTCGCCCAGTTGCCGGCTGGGGCTGCTGCCGGCGCGGCGCGGATGCGAATCTACCCGCCTGATCTGAGCTCCGCCAACCGGCGCCCCCGCGTCCGCCGGGGCGCGGTGATAGTAGCGCGGGGCGATGCGATGCCGCGTACGAATCCCGGCGATACGCCGCGGGGCCGCACGTTTCCCTTGCCCCGGTTCTCGCGGCGGGCCTATTGTTCTGCCACTCCCTACATCTGCGGGCCCACGCACACCGGCGAGAGAGATGGCGGGAGAGTCGAGCGCGCTGCGGCAGCCGGCGCCGGGAGTGTGGCGCATCACCACGCCGATGCCGGGGCGCCCCAGCGAGGTCCACGCCTACCTGGTGCGCCTGGACGGCGACCGGTGGATGCTGGTGGACGGCGGCCTGGGCACCGAGCCCGCGTGGGACGTGCTGGACGCGGGAGTGCGGAAGGCCGCCGGCGCGTGGGAGCGGGTGCGCGTGCACGTGGTCACGCACATGCACATGGACCACGTGGGCCTGGCGGCCCGCACCCGCGAGGCCAGCGGCGCGCGCC
>DASRQW010000555.1 GCA_035696245.1 Longimicrobiaceae bacterium
TGTCAGCCTCTTTGAGAAAACCGAGATGGCACAAGCCTTCTCGTCCGCAAAGTCCCGAATGTCAGAGAAACCAACATGCAACCAGTTGCAGCTCTTCAACTTCTAACCGGACACTTGTGATCCAGTTGTCGTCATCGTTCGGTTGATGTGCATCTTCGCATCACTCGAACGCCCGGCCGGCTCTCACATCTGCCGATCCATCACCGATCACCGACCATCCTTCCGCAGAGGCTGGCGGATGCGATAAATCGCACCCCTACCGGCGGATGGAATCTCGCGGGGCGGCTTGCGTCAGGTGGTGGTGACGGTGTGGGTTACGTTGATGGACACGGCGCAGAAGGTGCCGACGAGGGTGGCGGTCTGGGTGGCCGGATCGAAGGAGGAGGTCAGGTCGAGCGCGCAGGTGCCGCTGCCGCCCGTGCTGCGCGCCCAGGTGAAGGCGCCCTTCTGCGTGACGGTCGTCTTGCCCGGAACGCCGTTGGCGACGCTGGCGGTGAGGTGAAGCGTGGTGTTCGGCGCGCCGCTCACGGTGATGACCGATGCGTCCTTCGTCGCGTAGGCGCATGCCGCCTCGGTGCGGGTGGCGGTCGCGTCGACGGTGGCGGAGCGGGCCGCCAGGTCGAACGAGGTGTTCGCCTGGCCGGCGACGTTGACGCTGCCGCCCCTGGGGCAGGTCACGGTGGTGTTCACGCTCGTCGCCACCGTGGTCGCCCAGGCGGCACCGCTGCGGGGCGTGCGGTTCAACGACGCGCCGGTGCCTCCGAAAGCGGAGAGCGTGACGTTGTCGAACGCGGGGGCGAGCGCCTGGACCTCGGCCGCGGTGAGGCTGTCGTTCGCCTTGGCCGGGCCGGTGGACGAGCCGTCGCAAGCGGCGAGGGCGAGCGCGGCGGCGAGCGTGGCGGGGATCAGCTTGCGATGCATGGGCTTGCGTCCGTGTGTCAGGTTCGCGATTCCGCCGCGCCCGGGAGGCACGCGGCGGACGGCTTCGGCCGCGCGGGAGGTGCGCGGCGGGAGATTCTGGCTGGCGGGAAGGGGCCGAGGTACATCCACGTAGCTCGGGGGATGAACGGCCGTGCATCTACTATACAGCGTTCCTGCCCGTCGATCTACACCCGTGCTCCCCCACCGGCGGCGACGCGCTGCGCCTCCGCGAGCTGCTCGGGGCGGCCGATGTCGAGCCAGGTCGCGCCGTCCACGCGGAACGGGGCGATGACGGCGCCCTCGCCGGCCAGGCGCAGGTACGGGTCGAGGATGGTGAACACGCCCCGCTCCGTGATGCGGTCCAGGATGGCGGGCGAGATCACGTGCACGCCGCCGAACGCCAGCTTGCGCACCTCGCCCACGGCGGCGCGGACGCGGAGGTCGAGCCCCTTCTTCTCGTCCGTGCGCCCCAGCAACCCGGCGTCGTCGAAGAGCAGGTGCCTCGAGGTGGGGCGTTCCATCACCGCCAGCGTAGCCAGTGCGCCGGAGGCGAGGTGCGTCTCGTACATCTCCCGGAGCGGGAGGTCGGTGAGGATGTCGGCGTTGTGCATGAAGAACGGCGCGTCCCGCCGCAGCAGGTGCGCGGCATTCAGCAGGCCGCCGCCCGTCTCCAGCGGCTCGCCGGGCTCGTGCGAGACGACCGCGTCCACACCGAAGCCGCCGTGCTCGCGCACGTAGGCTTCGATCTGCTCGCCGAGATGGTGCGTGTTGACGACGAGCCGGTCCGCGCCCGCGGCGATGAGACGGCGGGCCACGCGCTCCAGGATGGGGACGCCGCCCACGGGCACGAGCGCCTTGGGCGTGTGGTCGGTGAGCGGGCGCAGGCGCGTGCCCAGGCCCGCGGCCAGCAGCATGGCGTCCACGCGGCTACTCCGCCGCGGCGCCGGCGGTGGCGCCCGTCTCGGCCGCGGCGGCGAGGGTGGCCAGGGCGTCGGCGCGGCGGGCGGACCAGCGCCCCTCCTCGCGGTGGGCGATGCGCACGTTCACGTCCGGGAAGCGCTTCTCGATGTGCTTCGCCAGCCGCTCGGCGAAGTAGACGGAGCGGTGCTGCCCGCCCGTGCAGCCGAAGTGCGCGCTGAGCGAGGTGAAGCCGCGCGTGCGGTACGTCTCCACCGAGCTGTCGACCAAACCGCGGACGTGCTTCCAGAACTCCTCCGTCTCCGGCATCTCCGCCAGGAAGCTCTCCACCGGCGCGTCGCAGCCGCAGAGGTCCACGTACTCGGGGTATCTTCCGGGATTGTGCAGACCGCGGCAGTCGAAGACGAAGCCGCCGCCGTGGCCTCCCCCATCTTCCGGGTAGCCGTGCTTGTAGCTGAAGCTGCCCACCTGCACCGTGAGCCCCGGCGGCACCTCCACCGGCATCTTCCGCAGCGTTTGCGAGGCGCAGATGCGCTCCAGAACGGCGCGCAGCTCGGGCAGCTCGATGGAGACGAAGCCCGTCTCCAGGATGCGCTCGATGTTGCGCACGGCGGGCGGCACGCTCTGCAGGAAGCGCGGCTTGCGCTCGAAGAAGCCGCGGTAGCCGTACGCGCCCATCGCCTGCATGATGCGCACGAGCACGTAGCCGCGGAAGTGCTGGCGGAAGCGCTCGCGGTCCACCGGCAGGTACTTCTCCAGCGAGTCCAGGTAGTGCTCCAGCAGCTCCTCGCGCAGCTCTTCGGGGATGGCGGCCTTGGGGTCGTACAGCAGCGACGCCACGTCGTACTGCAGCGCGCCGCGCCGCCCGCCCTGGTAGTCGATGAACCACGGCTCGCCGTCGCGCAGCATCACGTTGCGCGACTGGAAGTCGCGGTACAGGAAGTGGCGGGTGTCGGCGCCGAGCAGGAAGGTGGTGAGGCGGCGGAAGTCCTTCTCCAGCTTGGCCTCGTTGAACGGCACGTGGGCCAGCTTGAGGAAGTGGTACTTGAAGTAGCTCAGGTCCCACAGGATCGACTGGCGGTCGAACGAGGCGCGCGGATACGCGACGGAGTAGTCCACCACCTTGCCGCCCTCCACCTGGAAGCGCGGCAGGATCTCCACGATGCGGCGGTACACGGGCACCATCGCGGCGGGGAAGGCGGACGAGTCCTCCTTGCGCGCGGCGGCGATGGCGTCGAACAGCGTGGTCTCGCCCAGGTCTTCCACGAGGTAGATGCCGGCCTCCTCGTCCACCCCATAGATCTCCGGCACGGGCAGGCCTACCGAGCGGAAGTCGCGCGAGTAGCTGATGAAGGCGCGGTTCTCCTCCTTGTCCGGCCCCACCACGGCCACGGCCGTCTCGTACTGGTCGCCGATCAGGCGGTACATGGCCCGGCTGCTGCCATCGCCCTCGATCTGGAGGATGGAGGCCGGGGCCTTGCCGAAGTGCGCCTTGAAGAGGCGGCGGAATATCTGCTGCACGGCGGTTCCTGAGTGCGTTCGGTCACGTTGCGCGAAACTGGAAGATACCTTGCAACGCGGGTGCCGTCACGAATGCTCGGTTGATACGGAGCAGCCGATCGCCTGGCGCATCACTTACCGGCCCGGCTCCCGGCGAGCGCGCCGAAGCGGCAGGCGATGCGCTCCTGCGCACCTCCGTGGAACGTTGGTTGCTGCGGAAAGTACAGACGCGTCGGTCCCGCCTTTCCTCTCCCCCCGAGGACGCTATGCACGCCTCACGCTTCGCCCTGCCTTCCGTGCTCGCCCTGGTCTTCGCCGCCGCGGGGTGCGCGGGGCATTCGGGCTCGGAGCCTATCGGCCCGGACCCGCGCGACGTGGGGGTGATCGCCCCGGGCGACGCGGAGGGCATCCCGATGTACACCCAGCACGGGGTGCCCGGCTGCCGCTACCGCAGCGCGGGCAACATCGTGGCGCAGTCGCTGCTGGAGATGCGTGACGAGGCGAACCAGAAGCAGGCGGACGCCGTGATCGACGTTCGTAAGCAGGTGCAAGCGACCCTGCCGCCCGTGACGCGCGACGCGCCGGTGCGCCCCGCCGCATACGTCTACTATACGGGCACCGCCGTTCGTGTCGAGCCCGGCTGCCGCACCGGCCCCGCGCCGCAGGAGCCCGGCTCGCCCGGCGTCTGACGGGTGCCGATCGGGAGATGCGAGACGGACCGGATCGCTCCCCGCGGTCCGGGCCGTATCGTTCGTGTCCGATCCGCATCCGCCGACGACATGCGTGGCGGCGCATCAGCAGAAGCGCGTCGGATACGGGAGATGTGCGGCGCTTGTGATGGTATTCGGCGGATCGAGTACACGGGAGCTGTCGGCGATGGATGCGGACCGGAACGATGGAAGGCCGTCCATGCTGCGGACGGCCTTCCATCGTTCGTCATCAACCGGCCTGCGGTCTCACCAGACCCGAAGTCAGCTCTGGCCTGGCGGTGGCGGAGCCGGAGCGCCTGCCGGAGGCGGTCCCTCGGGCCCGGCGCCCTCACCGGGCGCACGCGGCGACGGAAGGCTGACGAGCACGGCGGTGATGAGGAGCACCAGCCCGGCGGCGATCAGCTCCGCGCGGGCGGAGCGGCGGAGCGCGAGGGCACCTTCCTCGCTGCCCAGGATGGGCCGCTGGCGACGCCAGTTCCACGCACCCAGCCCGAACACGAAGGCGACCACCACCAGCTTGGCGATGAGCGCCCACCCGTACGGCGTGGTCCACAGCGCGTCTATGCGGTGCAGGTGGTTCCACGCGGTGATCAGGCCGAAGACGACCACGACAAGGCCGCACACCAGCGCGAGGGGCGAGAAGGCGTTGACCATGTCGGCTACGATGGCGCCGCGGCGCGCGCGCACGGGCTCATCACGCAGCACCATCGCCAGGCCGCACACCAGCAGCACGAAGAGCGTCCCGATCCACAGCCCCGCCGCAAGCTCGTGCACCGGGTTCACCATCCGCGACCACTGCCCCTGCGCGATTCCCCGCAGCGTGCCGGCGATCACGCCCACGGCCGCCAGCATCCACCCCGCGCGCACGCGCCCGGCGGCGAGCGCAAAGCCCAGCAGTGCGAGGACCAGGCAGCCGACCTGAAGGCCCGCGCCCAGATTGCCGGTGACCAGCCCGCCCAGCGTGGTGTGCGCGCGAGCAGCGGCGCCGGGGAGCGCCATGGCGGTGCGCGCGGCCATCACCAGCGCGCCCACCAGCCCCAGCACGGCGGCGCGTTTCGCCGCGTCGCCGTAGACGCGGCGCTCTGCCTCGAACGCGGAGCCGGTGGGCGCCAGGCGGCCGCGAAGGGCGGAGTAGCGGAAGCCCACGGCGCCCGCGGCCAGGAAAACACCCACGAAGCCGGCCAGCTCGCCTGCGGCTTCGGACCACTCGATCAGGGGCTCGGTCAGCATCACGCGCGGGTCTCTCCGGTGTTGGGATGGGGATGCGGTGCCGTTGCGCCGCGGGCTCGCACGAGACGCGCCGCCGGGGCCGGAAAGGCCGCCGGAGGCGCGGTGGTGCATCGTACGGTCTTCGCCGGGAACGCCCTTCAGCGCGGCGGGGGCGGCGGCGCGCTGTCGCCGTGGGGCTGGCCGCCGGCGCGGGCCGCGTGGCGGCGCTTGCGCAGGTCCTCGTACTTGATGCGCTGCGCGGGGGTCATCACCGCCTCCAGCTGCGCCCGCGTGCTCTGCGTGATGGCTTCGAAGCGCGGGTGAACCTCGCGCGCCAGGTCGCGGGTGCGGGCCTGGCCCGCCAGCAGCACGGAATCCACCCGCGCCTGCTGCTGCGTGGAAAGGCCCAGCTCCCGCGCCAGGTAGCGCGACCAGCGGTGCGCGCTCTCCGGGCTGAAGCGGCTGGGGCCGCGGGCGCGCGGGGGGGGCATCTGCCAGTCTGCCGGGCGCAGCGCGAAGCGGTCCAGCGCCACGCCGCCCGCCACGCCCAGCAGCCCCACGGCCACCAGGAGCGCCGCGGCCAGCGCGCGCGGGCCGCCCGCTCTCACCGCCCCTCCGGCATGGCCGCGGCGTCGCGCAGCAGCCACTCCGACGCGTCGGCCGAGAGGGCGGCGCGGTCGGCGGCCGGCAGCGCGGTGGAGAGCGCCTCCTCCACCATGGGCGAGGGGGCGGAGGCGGCCTGGAGCACCGGCGCAGGCTGCATGCTGCCCGCGGCGACGGCGAGCACCACGCCCGCGGCCAGCGCCAGCGGCAGCGCCGCGCGTGCCCAGGAGCCGGCGTAGGCCCACCACGCCTGGCGCCGCGCCGCCATCACCACCGCCGCGCGTGCGTCGATGGCGCGGTGCAGGCGGTCCCAGTCGGTGCGGTCCAGCGGCGGCCGGGCAGGGCCGTCGCGGAGCGCTGAGGCCAGGCGCTCGTCGCGCGGCGGATCGTGGGAAAGGTCCGGAAGCATGGGAGAATCGCTCGTCTTCAGTCGTGGAACAGGCCCAGCGTCTCGCGCAGTGCGCCGCGTGCCTGGAAGAGGTGCCAGCGCACGGTGCCCGGCGACAGGCCCAGGATCTCGGCGATCTCGGGGCCGGAGAAGCCTTCCAGCTCGAACAGCTTCACGATGGTGCGGCGCGGCTCGGGCAGCGCCGCCAGGGCCACCGCCACCCCCGCGCTCAGCTCCGCGCGCGCCGAGTGCGTCTCGGGTGTGACGCCGGGGCTGGTCACGTGCGCCGGGATCTCGTCGGTCCTGCGCACCCAGCGCGCCTTGCGGGCGTTCAGGCCGCGGTTGATGAGGATGCGGAAGAACCAGGGCGCGAACCGCCGGTCGCCCCGCAGCGTGTCGATCTTCTCGAGCGCGGCGATGAAGGCGTCCTGCACCAGGTCTTCCGCGTCTTCGGGATGGTCGAGGATGCGGTACGCCACCGAGAGAGCGCGGCGCGAGTACCGGCGCACCAGCAGGCCGAAGGCCTCGGTGTCGCCGGCGCGCACACGCTCCACGAGGCGCAGGTCGTCGGCGTCGTCGTCCGGCGCGGGCTGCGCGCGCCGCGAAGGCGCCTCAGCCACGGCGGTTGGGGGTGCGGCCGGGGCGCGCCGGGTCTTCACTACGCTGGGCACAGCCGTTCCGCATGTCCGCGAGTAGGTCCGCTCCGCTCGCGGCGTACCGCGATGCTGGATGAAAGAACAGTTTTCCCGCCCCGTCCGTTTGCGGCGGGCCCGCACGGCCGCGGCATCGTGCTCGCCGGTCGCCGGCTGCGTTCGGAAACGTAAGGTGCCGCCGCGGTGTATGCGGGCCGTGCGAGGTTAAGCGCACGCCCCGCATCCCACAAGCCCTCGCCCCCACGACGTCCGTTTTCGGCGGACGGCCGGTGGCGGGATGCGGGACTCTCCGGCGCCCGCGGTGTATCCAGCCGTACCCACGTCCAACGATCTTTACGAGAGGCACGAAGATGAAGCGGAACGCACTCCTGGTGGCGCTGGCGCTCGCGGTGGTCCCGGTCGCGGCCCGCGCGCAGGTCCCGGGCGGCTACGGCAACACGACGCCGCAGGGCGGGTGGGGCGCCGGGCGCCGCGGCTCCGCGCTGGGCGCGGACGACGTGCGGAATCCCATCAAGCCGCTGCTGGACCGCAGCCGCGAGCTGGGCTTCACCGACACGCAGGCCAACGAGCTGCTGGCGATGATGCAGAAGCTGGACGACGACAACCGGCCCATCTTCGAGCAGATCGCCCGCGCGCTCGCATCCGCGCAGAGCGGGCCCGAGGGGGCGCGCATGGACGCGATCCGGCCGCTGTACGAGCGCATCCAGCGGAACAACGAGGCGGCGTGGCGCGTGGCTGTGGCGCCGCTCACCAAGGACCAGCGCAACCGAGCCGAGCGCATGCGCCGCGACCTGGCCCGCGAGCGCGAGGACGAGCGCCGCAAGCGCCAGCCCCGCGGGGGCGACCAGGGGCTGATGTCGCAGCCGTAAACGCTCGGCTGGAGCAGCGGATGATGGATTCGGAGGGCGCGCCGGGATGATATGGCGCGCCCTCGGCTTTTCAGGCGGCGGGGAGCCCAGGCTGCGGCGGAACGCACCGGAGCTGGACGAGCACTACCGACGAGGGCGGCGCCGACACCGGGCCACCCTCGTTCTTCTCGGTAGATGCGGTGCGCGTGGAGGCGCCGGGTAGATGCCGTCGAGATGCCGCCTGGGCTTCAGGGCACCAGCAGCACTTTGCCGAAGTTCTTGCGGTCCTGGATGTAGGCGTGGGCTTCGGCGGCCTGGGCGAAGGGAAAGGTGCGGTCCACGACCGGGTCGAGAGTGCCGCTGGCGACCAGCGCCATGATCTCGGCGAGCATGGAGGCCATCAGGTCGCCCTTCTTCCACAGGTGGCCCACGTTCACGCCCTGCACGCCGCGGTTGTGGCTCATCAGCGAGAGGGGCTTGAAAGTGGGCATCTTGAGCATGCCCGTGACGGCGGCCACCACGCTGCGCTTCTCGCCGGGTGCCAGGCTGGAGGCGCCGAACACGTACAGGCGGCCCAGCGGCGCCAGGCTGCGGTAGCTCTTCCGGAACGACTCGCCGCCCACGGCGTCGAGCGCGATGTCCACGCCCTCGCCGCCGGTGATGCGCTTCACCTCGGCCTCGAAGTCCTGCGTGCGGT
>DASRQW010000556.1 GCA_035696245.1 Longimicrobiaceae bacterium
GCCGAAGACGAACAGCCTCAGCTCGTACTCCGTCACGGCACCCGCGGGCATCCCCTGGGCCACCAGGAACTCCGCCCAGTGCTCGCCGTTCCGGAGCGTGGCGGCGCGGAGGCCCTTGGTGGGCTTCTTCTGCCGGTTCAGCCACGTCGCGAGCCGCGCCAGCCGCTCGGCTTCCACGCGGGCGAGCTCCGCGGGCGGCAAGGCGTCCCAGTAGCCGGCTGCGGGGTCGGCGCCCGGCCCGGCGGGCAGGCACGGCGTCGCGGCTTCCGGCGCGGGCCATGCCGCGTCGTCGGTGAAGGCGACCAGTGTGACCTTCACGCCGCACGCCGTCTGGGGATCCCCGCCCGTGGACACGACAGCGATAGCGCGCAGCGCGGCGGTGATCCGCCGGACGTGCGCGGGGGTGGCCCGGCGCTCGGGCGCGTGGATCACGATCATCTTGGGGTACGCGTCGGGTCCGGCGACCGGCCACCCGGCCTTCGCCACCTCGCGCTGCATCGCGCGGTCCAGCGTCCCCCGCGGATCGAAGGTGACGCTCAGCGACGTGCCCGCGAGATTCAGGAACGTCTCCGCCAGCTCGTTCTCCGCGTCCAGCAGCGTGTACAGGTCGTCCAGCTCCGAGTAGATGGCCAGGCCGGTCTCGATCCCGCCGCCGCCCATCACGCTGGCCGCCCATTGCGAGCCGTCCGCGAAATCCAGCAGCAGCGGGCGCGTATCCTCGATGCTCGTCCACGGAGCCGCGCTGTAGAAATCGGCCGCCGCCGCGTGCAGCGCCTCCAGCTCCGCGGGGGTGGCCTCCGTCTCCGCCCAGGCGCCGGGCATCACCACGCGGGCGTGCACGTCGCTCTCGCACATGTGCTCCAACGAGCCGTCCAGCGCCTCGTCCATCTCCGGCGGCAGCCCGGCCTCCACGCGGATGCCGCGGCCGGAAAGCTCCGCCTGGAGCGCAGCGGCCGTCTCGGGGTCGCGCACCAGCACGCGCTCGGGCAGCAGGCCGGCCGTGCGTCCCGCCGCGGAGATCCCGGCCGCGAGCATCGCCGCGCGCTCGGCGAGGGAGTGGGGCCGCCGGGACTGGACGTCGCCGCGGACGATGAACCCATCCGCCATCACGATCACCAGCGACGGACGCCCGTCGGGGTCGTTGCGGAAACCCGTGGAGAACGGCACGTATTCCACCGCCCATGTAGTCGACGTGCGCGCGGCGGCCAGGCCCGCGTCCACGGCGGTGCGCCCGGCGCCGCCGCCGAGCAGCTCGTCCACGCGGTCCGCCGCTTGGTCGGCGGCCATGCAGCACGCCTTGTACTTCTTCCCGGACCCGCAGGGGCAGGGGTCGTTGCGTGAAGCTCGCATCGTGATGTGAACGTTGAAGATCAGCCATCCGTTCCGCTATGGCCCGCCCTCGCAGCCGGCCCGCGCACAATCTATCCCGCCGGAAATGGACACGTAAGACGGGCGCCACCGGCTCTTCGATCGGGCATCCGACGAGAGCGGGCAAGCACGGCAGCGCGAGTGCGACGATCGCCGGGTTGGATGCGGGTGGAGATGAAGACGGGGGATGCGAATCCGATCCGCATCCCCCGTCCCTTACCTGGCCGGTATTCGTCTGACGATCCCCGTCTCAGCTCAGCAGGCGCAGCGGCATCACCAGGCAGAGGTAGTCCGGCGTGTCCTCGTTGCCGATGGGCTGGATGGTCGCCGCACGCTCCGGCGCCTTGAAGCTCAGCTTCACCTCGTCCGTGGGCATGTAGCGCAGCAGCTCCAGCAGGTACTGGGCGTTGAACCCGATCTCCAGCGGCTCGCCGTCGTACTCCACCGGCAGCTCCTCGGTGGCGGCGCCCAGGTCCGGCGTCTCCACGCTGAAGCGCAGCATGGGACCGCCCAGCGACAGGCGGATGCGGTGCGTCTGATCGCTCGCCACGATCGCCATGCGGCGCACGGCGGCGGTCAGCGCGCCCTTGTCGGCCACCAGCGACTTGTCGTTGTCCTTGGGGATGACCTGCTCGTAGTTGGGGTACGGCCCCTCGATCAGCCGCGTGAACACCTGCACCCCCTCGCCGCGGAACCCGATGTGGTTCTCGCTGCGGGCGATCTCCACGTTGGCCGCGCTGCCGAACAGGCGCTGCACCTGGCCCAGCGCCTTGGGGTGCACGATCAGGTCGCCCGCCGGCGTGCGCGTGCCGGTCTCGATGGGCAGCGTCATCTTCGCCAGCCGGTGCCCGTTGGTGGCCACCATCCGCATGTCGCCGTCGCCCAGCTGCCACAGCACGCCGTTCAGGATCGGCCGCGTCTCTTCGGTGCTCGCCGCGAACGACACGTGCGAGATCAGGCGCTGGAGGTCGGTGCCCGTCAGCTTCCAACTCTCGGCGAAGTCCACCTTGGGGAAGGCGGGGAACTCGTCGCGCGGCAGGCCGTTCAGCTTGAACCGCGTGCGGCCGCTGTTGATGGAGATGGTGTCGCCCTGCGTCGACATCTCCACCGAGCCGGGCAGCTCGCGCGCGATCTCCTGCAGCTTCTTCGCAGGCGCGGTGATGGCGCCCGGCTCCGTCACCTCGGCCGGCACGCGCACCGACACCGCGGTGTCCAGGTCGGTGCCGCTCATCCGCACCTCGCCGTCCTCGGCCTCGATGAGGATGTTGGCCAGCACGGGCAGCGTGGTGCGCGTGGGGATGCTTCCCGCCACGGCCCCCAGGCCCTGCTGCAGGTTCTCGCGCGTGATGGTGAATTTCATACGTTGGTCGCCGAACGCTGGAGTGAGAGCTTATCCACCGGGAAGCTGTTCTACCACACTGTAGATAGAAAATTTAGTAGTCGTAGTAGAGGGTGTGGGTTCGGGGATAACTCTCCTCCCCGCGTCCGCATCCCCGTTTACCGCAACCGCCTGCGACACCCTGGCCCATCGTGGGGAACGTTGTGGAGAAGAGCGGTTGTCCCCAGCCCGTCCACACATCCCCCTACCTCCGCCCTTCTCCACAACGCGTCCACACCCTTTCCACAGCGGGTTCTCCACACCTCGCCAGGCTACTTCAGGGCGCTCCGCAGGGCTTCCACCCGCTGCCGGAAGGCCGCGTCGTTCCCCATGTCCTCCTCCACCTTGGCGATGGAGTGGATCACCGTGGAGTGGTCGCGCCCGCCGAACATCTTCCCCACCTCCACCAGCGGCAGCTCGAACAGCTCCTTGATCAGGAACATGGCCACCTGGCGCGGGATGGTGAGGTCCTTGGTGCGCTTCTTGGACTGGAGCGCCTCCACGGTGGTGCTCCACGCCTCGGCCACCTTCTGCCGCACCGCCTCGGGGGTGGGGCCGCCCTGCGCGCCGCCGTGGGCCCGCTGCCGCTCGTCGGCCGTCAGCGGCACGCCCAGCGCCTCGCGCGCCAGCTCCACCGTGATGTCGCGGCGGGTGAGCGACGAGTAGGCGAGCAGCTTGATGACCGCGCCCTCGATCTCGCGCACCGAGCTGGTGCGGTTGCGGGCGATGAAGGTCAGCACGTCGTCGGCGTCGCGGATCTCCAGGCCGTCCAGCTCCACCTTCTTGCGCAGGATCGCCATGCGCGTCTCGAAGTCGGGCGGCTTGATGTCGGTCACCAGGCCCCACTCGAAGCGCGACACCAGGCGGTCCTCCAGCCCGATCTCCTTCGGCGGCCGGTCGCTGGTGAGCACGATCTGCTTCTGGTCGTCGTGCAGCGCGTTGAAGGTGTGGAAGAACTCCTCCTGCGTGCGCTCCTTGCCTTCCAGGAACTGGATGTCGTCCACCAGCAGCAGGTCGATCTGGCGGTACTGGCGGCGGAACTCGGCCATGCCGCCGCCCTGGATGGCGCTCACCAGCTCGTTGGTGAAGCGCTCCGACGACAGGTACATCACCTTCTTGTAGGGCTCGCGCGCCAGCATGGCGTTGCCGATGGCGTGCATCAGGTGCGTCTTGCCCAATCCCACGCCGCCGTAGATGAAGAGCGGGTTGTACGACTTGCCGGGCGTCTCCGCCACCGAGTGCGCCGCCGCGGCCGACAGCTCGTTGCTGGGCCCGATGACGAAGCGGTCGAAGGTGTACTTGCCGTTCAGCGGCGCCGACGCGCGCAGTCCCGTCTCCTGGCCCGCGTGCACGGACGCCACGGGCGCGGAGGGGCGTGCGGCAGGCGCGTCCGCGGTGCTGCCGGGCGCGGCGGAGAGGTGCACCTCCGGCGGGGGTGCGGGCGTCTTGCCGTTGCCGTGGTACTGCACCGAGAGGGTGAAGTGCCGACCGAACAGCTGCTCGCCGATGCCGCCCAGCAGCTCGGCGTACTTGTCCTCCACCCAGTCCACGGCGAACGGGTTGGGAGTCGACACCACGAGCAGGTCCTGCGAGATGGCGACGGCCTGCGTGGGTGCCAGCCAGGTGCGGTAGGCCTGCTCGGGGAGGGCGGTGCGCGCCCCCTCGAGGATGCGCGACCAGACTTCGGCGGCGGTCAGCTCCATGAACCTCGTTCCAGACGTCGAGCGTAGCCCTCGGGGACAGA
>DASRQW010000557.1 GCA_035696245.1 Longimicrobiaceae bacterium
GTCGTCGCCTCGCTCCAGCCGCTGGCGGACCAGCAGGGCGTGGGGATGCGCTTCTCCGACGCGGGCCGCCACTTCGCCATCGCCGACACGGGACGGCTGCGGCAGGTGCTGTTCAACGTGCTGGAGAACGCCATCAAGTACTCGCCGCCCGGCTCCGAGGCCGACGTGCTGGTGACCAGCGGCGGCGGCGAGGTGCGCGTGGAGGTACGCGACCAGGGGCCCGGGATCGCGCCGGAAGACCAGGACCGGCTGTTCAAGGAGTTCTCGCGCATCAGCCGGCCCGGCGCGCGGGTAGCGGGCGCGGGGCTGGGGCTGGCGCTCTCCAAGCAGCTCGTGGAGCTGATGGGCGGGCGCATCGGCGTGGAGTCCGGCCAGGGGCGGGGGAGCGTGTTCTGGGTGGCGCTGCGGGCCGGCGACGAGATCCTGGGCACGGCCGCGGCGGAGGCCGAGGCGTGGGAGGTGGCCCGGCCCACGCGCGGCGAGACGGTCGCCGTGATCGACGACGACGCGGACATCCGAGCGTACGCGACGGTCATCCTCGAGCACGCGGGCTACGTCGCCGCGACCGACGACGGATCGCCGGGGGTGGCGGACCGGATCGTCCCCTCGCGTCCGTCGCTGGTGCTGCTGGACCTGAACCTCGTGGGCCGCACGGGCGCGCAGGTGCTGGAGGAGCTGCGCGGGATGCCGGAGATGGCGGGCGTTCCCGTCCTGGCCTTCACCGCCGGCGCGGCGCCCGAGGGCGAAACCGCGCACGTCGGCTTCGCTGGCCACGTGGTGAAGCCCATCGAGCCCGCCGAGCTGATCCAGCGCGTCGATTCCGAGCTGGCGAAAGCCGTCGCATCCCCCGGGTTCCCGAACGGGAACGCATCGGCGGAACGTGCATCGACCGGCCCGTCGCGCTCCTCCGCGGACGCCGAGCCCGACACGCTCGCATCCTCGTCCGCCCCGCATCTCCCGGCATCACCGACGGAGCTCTCGGTAGATGATCGGCGCGCCGCGCTCCCCCCGTCGGCCGAGGTGGGGGCGGGAGATGCGGACGAGGGGAGGACGGCGCTGGGCGACGCGGGTCCGTACCGCACGGACGCGGGGGATGTAGTTGCGCGGGAAGAAGATGCGGGAGACGAGGATGACTACCTGGCGCCGCTGCGGGCGCGGTTCCGGGCCGGGCTTCCCGTGCGTTTGGAAGCCATGGAGGAAGCCGCGCGCGACGGCGACCTGCCCACGCTGATCCGCGAGGTGCACAAGCTGCGCGGCGCGGCGGCCGGGTACGGCCTTGACGACGTTTCCGAATCGGCAGGCGACGCGGAGGAGCGGCTGCGCGAGGGCGCCGGGGCGGACGACGCATCCGTGAAAGCGCTCGCGACGCTGGTCCGGGCGGTCATCTCCGGGGAGCGGAACGGATGACGCGGTTCCGAATGGGACCGCTGTTCCGTTCCGGAACGCCTGTGTTCCCGATTGGAAACTTCCGCCGTGGCCGGTTCCGGCCTCGTCCGAGCATAAGTAGTTGCGGAGTATACGGTTGAGTGCAGAGGGGCACGTGGGCCGGTCCTTGCGAAGGAGGGGCACGCACCCACTAGCCACCGCATCCATGAGCATGCCGCTTAAACCCACCCTCGCCATCGCCGACGACGACGCGCTCCAGTCCGAGCTGCTCGCCGCCTGGCTGGAACAGCACGGCTACGACGTCCTCCGCTTCGACTCCGGCGATTCGCTGGTCAGCTGGGCGTCGGACACGCCCAGCTACGTGGACGCCTTCCTGCTGGACATCGACATGCCCGGCCGGGACGGCTTCCAGAGCTGCATCGACCTCAAGAGCATCGCCATCTACTCCGGCACCCCGGCGGTCTTCGTCAGCTCGGTGTGCCCCGAGACCGTGACCGAGCGCGTGAGCGCCGCCGGCGGGTCGTGGATGGTGCGCAAGGACGCCGACCTGCTGCCGCGCCTCACCTCGTGGCTCCAGGACAACCTCCGCCGGCCCGTTCCCGCGTAGCTTCGGGCGAACGTCGCCGGCCCGCCGCGCGGTGTGCGCGGCGGGCCGGGAGCGGCGTGCGGTGCGGGCGAGGCTGGGTTCTATGCGTGCTTCCCGGCGACCTGCCGCCGGTCCTGATGGCACCGCGCCCGCCGGAGCTCCGGCGGGCGCGGTGTGGTGTTCACTGGCAGACGAACGTGGGGCCGTTGCAGGCGCGGATGGGCCGCGTCTCGGTACAGGTATCGGCGCACGAGAAGGCGCCGTCGCAGGTGTGGCCGCCGCAGAAGGTGACGCCGCAGGTCACGGCGCAGGTGGGCGGGTCCCAGGTGTTTCCCTGGCCGCGGACGGTGCCGGACTGCTCCGCGAGGTCCGGCGGGAGAACGGCGAACGTCTCCACGTCCACCGCCGACAGGTCGAGCCGCATCTTCTTCATGGTATCCTCCAAGAGGTCCGGGTTGAGGCGCCCGCCACGCGCCGCCGCACCGGAAGAGTAAAGCCCCCCGCGGCCCGCCGGGCGTGGTTTGGGACAAAACTCTCCCCGCCGGGGACGAGCCGCACCTGCGAGGGGCGGCCTGAACGGCGCTCTCCCTCGGCCGGGCCGCTCGGCGGGCCGCTAGCCGACCGAGCCGAAGAGAAACAGCAGCATGGGGATGCACGAAGGCCCGGACGCGTGGTGCGTTCCGGGCCTTCTGTCGTCTTCCGGCGAGCGCATCGATCATCCGACACAGGAGATGCCGTTCCTCGTCGCGCGACCATCTACCGAATCGTCCTACAACGCATCGTCGGTCGATGTGGAGGATCGATGCCGCTCACGCGTCGGGGACGATGGTGTAGCGCAGCGCGAGGCGGACGTCGTGCGCCGCGTGGTCGCCCAGGGCGATGCGGTAGACGACCGGCTCACTCTCCCCGCGCCCCACCTTGCCGCGGCTGCCGATGGCGACCGGCCCGCCATCTACCCGCTGGAACTCGCCGCCCGCGCCACGCACCCGCAGCAGGTCCGCGCCCGAGGCCGGCGAAGCCGCATCGGCCGCGACGGCCTGGACCGACACGATCTGCCCCGCGGGGCCGGACGAGGTGACCGGCGCCGCTACGTCCATGTACTGCCCGCGCCGCACGCTCACGCTGCTCGAAGCCGCGGACCGGAAGCCCACCGACTCCAGGATCGTGGCCGACACCCCGATGAACCCCGACTGTGACTGGGCGCGCGCGACGGCAGGAGCGAGCGAGAGGGCGATTCCGAGCAGGATGGCGAGGCGCGCCATGAGAGCTTCCACTTCCGCGAGAGACGTAGGCTGGACGTCTCCCGTGCAATGCGAAAGCGAAGCCGCTTTGTGACGCGTGTAAGTCTATGTAGTAACA
>DASRQW010000558.1 GCA_035696245.1 Longimicrobiaceae bacterium
GCGCCGCGGATCGGCGTTGGCGCGGACGACCAGCGTGCGCACGTCGGACGTGCCGTCGCCCACCACGTGCGCGGGCACGCGCTCGGCGCACGCCACCGCCCGGCCGCCCACGACGAGCACGCGGTGGTCGCGCCCGACGGCGAAGCGCTCGACGACGACGATCGGCGCGCCGCGCGCCGCCGCGACGGCGGCGGCGAAGGCGCGCCGCACCCCGTCGGCGTCGTCGACGCGGGCGGAGATCCCCTCGCCGTGGCTGGCGTCGAGCGGCTTGAGGAGCACGGGATAGCCGACCTCCCCGGCCAGGGCGACCGCGTCGTCCACGGTGCGCGCGACACCGCCGCTCGGGACCGGAAGCCCCACGCGCTCGAGCACGCGCTTGGTGTCGTCCTTGTCCTGCGCGATCTCGACGGCGATGGCGCTGGTGTAGTCGCTCATCGCCGCCTGGATGCGGCGCAGGTTCTTCCCCAGGCCCAGCTGGACGAGGGAGTACGAGTTGAGGCGCCGCACGGGGATGCCGCGCCGCCGCGCCTCCTCCACGATGGCCTCGGTAGACGGGCCCAGGCGCACGCCCTGGAGCAGGTCGCGCAGGTCCTCCACCATCCCCGCCGCGTCGATCTCCGCGCCCGTCATGCAGGCGCGCACGATCTTCACCGCGTCGCGCACCGCCTGCAGGCCCACGTCCTCCTCCTCGTACGCCACGATCAGCCACCACACGCCCTCGTCTCCGCTCGCGACCACGCGGCCGAACGAGACGTCGGAGCCGGCGAGCGTCTGGAGCTCGAGGGAGACGTGCTCCAGGATGTGGGGGAAGTGCGTGCCCTCCTCCAGCCGCTCCACGAAGCCGCCCTCCTCGCCGCGCGAGCAGGGGTGCTCGCGGAGCGTGGGCAGCAGCTCCAGCAGGCGGCCGGTGAAGCCGGGGATGTGGGCCGAGGTCACGTCCTCGAGCGTCCCCAGGCGCACGTCGCAGGCGATCACCGGCGCCAGGCGCCAGAAGTTGGGCCCGCGCACCGCGCGCAGGCGGCTCACGCGAAGCTCTTCGGGGTCGAGCGCGGCGGCGGCCATCGCGGCGCCGCCGCTGTTCGTCTCGGACATGGGGACGGGATCCGCTGGGTTCAGTGGGCGGGACGGCGGGCGCGGCTGGCCGCGTTCGGGTCTGGGTTGCCGCGTCCGCGGCCGCCGGCTTCGTAGCCGCCGCGGCGGCCCCGGTCGGCGCAGTCGATCCGGCGGCCGTACGTGGCGGCCGGGCGCCCGTCGCCGGGGCGGACGGACGCGCTACGGTCTGTGGATGTCGTTGCCATGGAGCACCTTGCGACGTATCTCCCGGCCGTGTCCGCGGGTCCCGCGCCGTTCGCGCGGCCGCCGCCGGGACCGCGCGGAGGAGCAGGAAGCATACCATCTCCCGCCCCAGCACGCGCTCGGGAGATACGGCGCTTACGCTACTGCGTGGGCTGCCAGACGATGGGGAAGTCCAGCCTGGCGCGCACCGGCTGGCCCGCACGCGTGGCGGGCTGGAAGCGCATCCGCTCGGCCACCTGCCGCGCCGGGTCCTCGAAGGCGCGGCTGGACGAGCTGACCACGGCGATGGAGCCCTTGTCCACCCTGCCCTCGGTGTCGATGGTGAGGCGGATGGTCACGTTGCCGCCCTGGTTGCGGTACATGGACGGGTAGCGGCGGTCCAGCAGGCGCGCCATCTCGTCGCGGTTGCGCAGGGCGGGCGGCGCGTCCAGCTCGCCCAGCGTGTACGTGGCGTTGGGGTCCACCACCGGCGGCGGCGGCAGGGGCGGCGGGGCGGCGGCCGCGGCCGAGTCGCGCACCTGGCGTACCGAATCCGTCTGCCGCCGCAGCAGCTCCGCCCGGGCGACGCTGTCGCGCCGGATCACCGTGTCTGCCGCGGCCGAGGCGATGCGGACGCTGTCCGCCACCCGCAGGCTGTCGCGGATGGCGGCGCTGTCCACCACCGCCACCGGCGCCGGAACGGGCTGCGGCTGCGGGCGGGTGAGCCAGTACGCCGCGGCGGCCGCGATGGCGAGCAGCAGCAGGAGCGGGACGATCCACGCCCGGCTCCGGCGCCGGGGAACGACGCCGACGGGGGATGCGGCTGGCTCCGCCGGATGCGTGTCCATCCCCGCGGAGTGGCGCGCCGCGGCCGACCCGGCCGACGGTGCGGGGGCGAACTCCGTGGCATCCTCCGGCGGGCGGGGGAACGAGCGGCGGTCCGGCCCCTCCACCACGGGGGCGCCCAGGGGGATGAACGGCGCTCCGGGCGGCGGCTCGGCGGCCAGGTGCAGAGCGGTGGCGTCGTCGCCGGACCGGACGGCGTCCAGCGCCTCGCGGAAGGCGGCGCCGTCGGCGAAGCGGGCGGTGGGGTTGGTGGACATCGCCCGGCGCAGCACCTCGACCAGCGCCGGGGTCACGCCCGGCACCCCCTCGGCCGCAGCGATACCGGCGTCCACCTCGTCGCCGGTGCGGCCGGGGTCGCCGCCGGTGAGCGGGCGCTCGCCGGTGAGCAGGTAGAGCGCGACGGCGCCCAGGCTGAACACGTCCGACGCGGGCGTGAGCCGCCGCTCGCCCGCCAGCTGCTCGGGCGATGCGTACGCGGGCGAGAGCGGGCCGCGCCCGGCCACGGTCACGTGCGTGAGCGTGAGGTCGTCGAACGCCACCTGCGCGATGCCGAAGTCCAGCACGCGCACCTCCACCCCGCCCTGCTCGCCCGTCTCCAGGAAGAGGTTGCCCGGCTTCACGTCGCGGTGCACCATGCCCGCGCGGTGCCCGGCGGCCAGGCCGCTCGCGGCCTGGCCCAGGATGCCGAGGGCGGTCGCCGGCGGCATCCGGCCCGCGCGCGCCATGGCGGCGGCGAGGTCCTCGCCCTCCAGCAGCTCCATCACCAGGTAGTCCAGCCCCAGCTCCTCGTCGACCCCGAAGTCGTGCACCGTCACCACGTTGGGATGGCGCAGGCGCGCGGCGGCCTGCGCCTCGCGCAGGAAGCGCTGGCGCACCCGCTCGCGCGAGTCGGCGTCGCTGGCGGGCACCATCATCACCTTCACGGCCACGGGGCGCCCCAGCCGCTCGTCGGTGGCCCGGTACACGGCGCCCATGCCGCCGCGCCCGATCACCTTCTCCACGCTGTAGCGGCCCGCTAGCGTGCGCCCGGCGAGCAGCCCTTCGATTCCAGACATTGGCCTGCGGTTGGGGAGGGACGTCCCGCGCGCCCGGCGCCCCAGCGGAGCCGCGCGTGCGATTGGTTGATAGCAGGGCGCGTACCCCCGCGTCAAACCGCGCCCCCGCCGAGGGTACGCGCCGCTGGCGGAACGGACGGGGGATGCGCATCTTCGCTGCACGTCCGCGCCGCCCCCGGCCGCGCGGAACGCCCACCCTTCCGGCCCATCCGGCCGCACCCTGCCTTCCATCCCCGACGCACTCCCCGTCCTCCGCCGGCGAGCGCCGCGCGCCGTACATCTCCCGGTCACGGTAGATGCCGGCGCGTGCGCCGGGGTGACCACGGCGATCTCCGTAGATACGGCGGATGCCGATCCAGCCTGGACGGCGATCGGGCGCCGCGGATCCCATCCTCCGCATCTCATCTCACACCTTCGACCAGACGGCAGATGCCGATCGATCCACACTATCCGATCCTCGCCGCACTGCTCGCGCTGGCATCGTGCGCGCCCCGCCCGCCGACGCCCTCGCCGACGACGGCGGACGTGGTGATCGAGGACGTGACCCTCGTGGACGTGCGCGAGGGGCGCACGCGCGAGCACCTGGACGTCGGGCTCGCGGGCCCGCGCATCGCTTACGTGCGGCGCGCGGGAGGGGCTGCCGTGCCCGCGGGAGCGCGGCGGGTGAGCGGGCGGGGGCTCTTCCTGATCCCCGGCCTGTGGGACATGCACAGCCACTCGCTGTGGTCGGCAGACGCGGTGCGGACCTTCCTGCCCGCGTACGTGGCGAACGGCGTCACCGGCATCCGCGACATGGGCGGCACGCTGGAGATGCTGCACGCTGCGCGCGATTCGATCCGGGCCGGCAGCGCGTATCCGCGCATCTACGCCGCAGGGGCCATCGTGGACGGGCCGGAGCCGGTGGACCCCAGCATCTCCCTGGCGGTGGGCGACAGCGCGGGCGGCCGCCTGGCGGTGGACTCGCTGGCGCGCGCGGGAGCCGACTTCGTGAAGGTCTACTCGCTCCTCCCGCGGGGCGCGTACTTCGCCGTGATGGACGAGGCGCGGCGGCTGGGCATCCCCGTAGCCGGGCACGTCCCCGTCGAGGTGACGCCGGACGAGGCGGCGCGCGCGGGCCAGCGCAGCATCGAGCACCTTCGCGACGAGCTGGAGCCGTTCTGCACGCCGCGCGAGCCCGCCCCGTGCGCCCCGCTGTTCGAGGTCTTCCGCCGCAACGGGACGTGGCAGGTGCCCACGCTGGTGGTGCTGCGGATGAAGGCGCTGTTCGGCGACACGGCGTACGTCACCGACCCGCGCCTGGCGTACGTGCCCGCGTCGCTGCGCGCGTCGTGGCTGCGGGAACGGCTGGGCAAGATCGCCCGCGGGCCGGACTACGCGGCGGGCAAGCGCGTGCGGTTCGCGGACGAGATGTGGCTCACCGGGCGCCTCGCGCGCGAGCGGGTGCCGCTGATGGCGGGAACGGACGCGGGCGTCGCGTTCTCGTATCCCGGCTTCAGCCTGCACGACGAGCTGGCGCTGCTGGTGGACGCCGGCCTCTCGAATGTCGAGGCGCTGCGGGCCGCCACCCTCGCCCCCGCGGAGCTCATGGGCGCTGCCGGCACGCTGGGCACGGTGGAGGCGGGCCGGGCCGCGGACCTGGTCCTCCTCCGCGCGAACCCGCTGCGCGACATCCGCGCGACGCGGCAGGTCGAGACCGTCGTCCTCCGTGGCCGCGTGATCCCCCGCGCCGGGCTGGACAGTCTCCTCGCCGCCGTCGCCCGCGACGCACGCTGACACCGCCGGGGGAGACGACGGGTGGCGGGGAAGATGGTGGGACATCGAATCCGCATCCCCGCGGGAGGGGTGAGGCGGACGTGCCGCATCCGCCGTCCGCCCGTGAGGGCGGATGCGCGCCGGCGCGATGAGCCGTGGGTGGCGCGCACCTTGCGGCCGGAAAGGACGTGCACGGCCCCGCATCTCCCGCCCCGCCCCACCCGCGCCCCCGCATAGCCATGATCCTCGAGAACCGCACCGCGCGCCGCATCGCCATCCCCACGACCGACGGGAAGGACTGCATCATCCTGCCGCCGTTCGGCCAGCGCATCCGTGACGCGAGCTACTTCGGGGGCATCGCCTACCAGCGCTGGGTGGACTACGGCCTGGCGGAGCTGTACGACCCGGCCGCGCCCGCCACGGGGAGCATGCAGAGGCGCCGCGCCATCCGCTCGGGGCTGGGCAACGCGGTGTGGCTCTCCACCTTCGCCATGGTGCTGGTGGTCGCGTTCGGCGTGCCGGCCACGCTCCTGCGCGTGTCGCTCGCGCCGTCGGACATGCACGACGCCAACCTGGGCCGCGTGGCGATGCTGGTCTTCATCGGCCTGGTGGCGGCGCTGCCCGCGCTGATGTACTTCCTGTTCGACCACCAGCAGAGCGCCACGCTGCGCACGCGCTTCTACCGCGAGGTGATCCGCCTGGACCCCAACCTCCAGACCATGGGCGACGCCGAGGCGCAGTACGGCAACCTGGTGGACGAGGTGTACGGCAGCGGCAAGCGCGGCGACAGCTGGAAGCTGACCACGGTGCCCATCCTCACCTGCACGCTGCTGCTTGCGCTGGGGTGGTGCGTGGCGCTGCTGCCCGTGCTGGACTCGCTGCGCCCCATCGCGTACACGCTGGAGAAGACGCTCCGGCCACAGCAGGGCATCCTCACCTACGCGTTCCTGGGCGTGTACTTCTTCGCGCTGAACCTGGTCTTCCGCCGGTACGTGCGCAGCGACCTGGGCCCCAAGGCGTACAGCCACATCACCACGCGCCTGATCGTGGCGGCGGTGCTCACGGCGGTGGTCGCGGCGCTCGCGCAGGTGGGCGGGCGCGAGATGAGCAGCCCCAGCGTGCTGCTCTTCGCCTTCGTGGTGGGCTTCCTGCCCGAGACGGCGCTCACGGCGTTGGAGGAGTGGCTGCAGGGCTCCAAGTGGCTGGGCAAGAAGGTCCCGTCGTTCCAGGAGACGTACCCGCTGAGCCGCCTGCAGGGCATCACCCTGTACGACCGAGCGCGGCTGGTGGAGGAAGGGATCGAGAACGTGGAGAACCTGGCGCACTGCAACCTGTACGAGCTGATGCTGCGCACCCGCATTCCCACGGCGCGGCTGGTGGACCTGGTGGACCAGTCCATCCTCCAGCTGCACCTGCGCGACCCGGCCGGGCCGGACTTCAGCGCCGACGCGCCCAACGAGCGCTCCATCGCCCTGCTGCTGGAGCACGGCATCCGCACGGCCACGGAGCTGGAGGAGGCGCACGCCGCCGCCACCGCGCGCGGCGAGGCCGAGCCGCTGCTGCGCATTCTGGGCCCGGAGCAGGGCCTGCCACGCCTGCTGTGCACCCTCAACGCGGTGCAGCGGGACGAGTGGATCACCAACCTGCGGCACTGGCGCGCCTGGCGCTCGCGGTGCTCGGAGGTCAATGGGCTGCTCGACTTCTACCCGGAGAAGGTGAAGCCCGGCCTCAGCGGCATCCGCATCTCGCCCGTCCGCGCCCCCGCCGACCGCCGCACGCACGCCTTCGAACCGCTGTAGATCAGCTCGTTCCTCATCGCACCGAACAAGTCGACCCTCTCCCGAAGCTGCCGGGAGAGGGTCGACTTGCTGGCATCCACCGTCTACCACCGTGAATCGATGGGGTGGCCGGTCGATGCGGGAGATTCGGCGGTGCGGTGGGATGTGTAGATGCGGTCGACAGCGGGTCGGACGATTACGATCCGGCGACTCTGGGATCGGACGTGCCGATGCAGGACAGCTACTTCGCCGCGGCGCGGGTGACGAGGGCGATGGCGGCTTCCAGCAGCTCGTCGCGGCCGGCGGCGAGGCCCGCGAGGGTGGGGGAGACGGGGACGGTGGGGAGGATGCCCACGCCGTGGTGGGGCGAGCGGTCGTCCTTGAGCACGCGCATGCCCGTCCACGACACCGCGTAGCCGCCGGGCAGGCGCACGGAGTTCACGTTGCCGTTGCTGCCCGCGGTGGGCTCGCCCACCAGCGCCGCGAGATGGTTGTTCTCCACCACGCCCGCGGTGGATTCCGCGTAGCTGATCGCGCGGCCGTCGATCACGAACGCGGTGGGCGCGGAGATGTACGGCGTGTCGGGCTCCATCTTCCACCGCCCGTCGTCGTCCCAGCGGACGCCTTCGCGGTCGGGGCGGGTGACGACGGGCACGTTGAAGTGGCTGCTGTAGATGGTCCGCCGCGTCAGCCGCTGGAGGAGGAGCGGGGTGCCCACGTTGCGCGGGTAGCCGCGCATGTCCACCACCACGCCGCGCGCAGCCGCCAGGCGCGGGAGCGCGGCCAGCAGGTCATCGTCGTTCACCCGGTCCAGGTCCACGTACACGATGCCGGGCGCGACCTCCGCCACCTTCCCGGGCCTCTGCTCCTTCACCTGCGGGTTCCGCGTGGTGCGCACCGCGCGCACCACGGCCGTCGCGGCGGACCCGCGGCGAACGGCCAGCACCGACACGGAGCCGTGCGGGCCCTTCAGCATCTCCTGGAGCGCGCGGACGTGGCGGAACTGCGGCGTGGCGCCGGAGACGGTCGCCTCGGTGCGCCGCATCAGCGCGGCGGCGGGCACGCCATCCACCGTCTCCACCACGTCTCCGCGGCGGAGCGGAAGCCCGGCCTCGGGCGCGGCGGCGAGCACGACCACGCGGCCCTGCACGTAGCCCAGCAGCACCTGCGGCGAGTACACCGAGCTGTCCGACGCCAGCACCGCCAGGCCGTGGCCGTCGCGAGCGGCGGCGACCATGCGGCGGAGGGTGCCCGTGAACGCGCCCGCATCTGCGTCCGTCGCCGCGCTCCGGAGCGACGAGCGGAGCACCGACGGCCAGTCCGCCACCACGCCGAAGTACGGGTAGAAGTGCTGGTAGACGTTCCACGCGATCGCCACGTCCGCCAGCCGCGTCGCGCGGTCGTCCCCGCTGAACGCCGCGGTGCCCGTCGGCTCCGGAGGAAGCGGAGCGCCCGACCGCGGCAGCGTCCCCGCGGAGTCCGCGTACACCGCTAGCGGGATGCTCGCGTACACGCCGCCGCCCAGCGACGCGAGGAACGGCCTGCCGGGAGATGGCATGCTGTCCGCCACGCCAGTTTCCGTCAACGGCGTCGACACGCGCTCCTCGTGGTAGATCTCCGGAGATGCGCCGGTCGCCACGCCCGTGTGCCGCCATGTGACCGAGCGCGTCGCTCCCGCGGGCGCCGCCTCGCGCTCGCCCGGCGCGAACGGGCGTGTGCCGATGCGCACCGTGGGCGCGAGCGGGCCCACCAGCTCGCGCAGGCGCGCCGCCAGCTCCGCGGGCGTTCGGGCGTCCTCGACCGCGCGGGCGCCGCGGACGGCGAAGGCGTTCCAGCTCGCGCCCACCGCCTCGTCGCTGGGGTGGAACCAGCGCACGTAGCCCAGCAGCCGCGCGAACGCCATCTCGTTCTCCAGCCCGCGCGCCGCCAGCGGCCTCGCCACATCGGTCCGGACGGGCGCCGCCGGCCCTACCGCCTCCAGCGACAGCCCGTCGAACGCCGCGCTCGCCCCGCCGATGAGCTGCACCGTCACGGATATCTTCTCCGCGTCCGGCGCCACGTCGCCCACTACCTCGTAGGCGCGCCAGGCGGAGTCGCGCACCGGCCGGTCCTCCATCCCGTCGTAGAAGCCCGCGCCCTGCCCCGCCGGCCGCTTCACGTTCACGGAAAGCCGCGCGCTCCCCCCGCGGCCCGCGTTCGCGCGCACGTACCCGCGAAGCCGCACGCGCCGGCCACGGAACGGCGCCGCATCTACCGACTGCGCCAGCCAGCCCACCCCGCCCGCCGCCGTCGCGGGCCGCGAGACCTCCACCGCGCGCGCCCCCGCCACCCCGTTTTCCGCGACGATGCGGAACCGGTAGCCCTGCCCCGCCGCCGTCCACCCCACCGGCACCCCCGCCGAATCCCCTTCCTCGAATCCCCCGTTCCTCAACCCGTTCGCCTGCGCCCCCGCCGCGGGAACGCCGAACGCAACGCATGCGAACAGTGCGAACGACGCGCGCAGGACGCTGTGGCGGCTGGTTTTCATTTGGGAGGCTCACGATGGGAGGTGAAAGACGGGAGCGAGGGGGAGGCGGACCGAAGCAGAATTGTGGCAGAAGCCTGGGTAGTGCCGGCCAGAACCGTTGGAACATACAGGAGCCTGGTTCCGACGATGAGTCGAGCTTCCGTTACCGACGCTCGGCGTCCGGGCGCGCGCACGCAGGGTGGAACAGACAGGCATGAGCGACGGCTGGTCGTCATGCCGCGGAATTGGGTGACTGGCCCGGCCTGATCTCGGCTTCGGCGAGACGCCGATGCCGCTCTAAACAGGTGAGAACGGGATATTGTGCATGCCGGATGACGCACGTATCGTTCGGGAGAGAAATAGCAGTGCCTCGCCATACCTTTCCAATCTTGGCAGAAGGGATCCCCTCCCCAATTTCAGCTTGCTCCTGCTTCCACTCTGCATCTTTTATTCGATTCCCAGCAACGGAAGATCCCATGGGCCAGGGTGCATTTCTCTCGGTAGGCAACGACACGTCCAGCCAGGTCGTAGTCGATGTCGACCACATCGTCTGCTTTTACGAACACGGCGAGGAGGGGTCCGACTTCAAATTGTTCACGCTCACACCGTTGGCCCCAAAGGTGATGATCGGCCCGGCATACGTGGAGGCGAAGAACACCCCCGGCTGCGCCTTTGACCGATCGCACTTCACGCTCCGGTTTGGGGGAATCGGAGAGATTGAGGTTTCCCAACAGAATAGTGAGTACGGAATCCATCGCACCGACGGTCCGATCCGCTCTGATCTGAAGCGCGAGGGCGACCAGTTCCGAATTCACATCTGGGTCGAATGATCGGTAGTGACTCCATTTTTCAGTGGTATGCAGAGTGAGTCAGAAACTCCACCCAACTCCACACGTGGTCGGTTAACCCCCCCGCCATCGCAGGCGAGCGCTGCAGATACCGCCGCTG
>DASRQW010000559.1 GCA_035696245.1 Longimicrobiaceae bacterium
GGGCTCGCCTGGATCGTGCTCAACAACCTGGGCCGCAGCGGCGCCCCCAGCTTCACCGGCGAGGATCGCCGCGAGACCGTCCACCTGCCGTAAGCCGTCGTCTCGGCGCATCGCCGGACCCGTCCACATCATCCGCGCACCACCCAACATCCCCTGACTCCGTAGATGAGGAGCGGGGGATCGCAGTGCATCCACCGGCTTCGACCTCCGCGCCGCCTCCCGGATGCGCGAAACCCGCGTGGGACGTTGCGCATCTTCTGATCTTCCAGAGGATGAACGCGCAGCACTCTCACGCCGGCTCTGATGTCGGGACGCCGCCGGGCTAAACCATTCCGCTGAAACCCCCGTCTAATCCGTCACGTACTCTGGCACTCGCCCGGTAAGGCGCGTCTCCCCGACGCGCGCCGGGCATTCGGGGCGTCTCGCCGCCCTTTCGCACTGCCCTCAGAATCTCTCCCGCACCCGGCCGGATGGAGCACCGTATGAAGCGACGCAGCATGATTTTCCTGGGAACGGGCTGCCTGGTGGTGTTCGGCGGCGCCTTCATGGCCGTGCGCGGCACCGGCGGCTCCAAGGACGCGCCCTCCGGCACCGTGGCCGTGACCCGCGGCGACGTGGTGGACAAGGCGCTCGCCGTGGGCACCATCGAGCCCGAGGTGGAGGTCAGCGTCAAGAGCAAGGTCTCGGGCGTTGTGCGGCGGATGTTCGTCGTGGAGGGCGGCTTCGTGCGCGCCGGCGACCCGCTGCTCGAGATCCGGCCGGATCCCACGCCCGTGGAGCTGGTGGAGGCTCGCCGCCAGGTGGAGCTGCGCCAGATAGACGTGCAGAACTCGCAGAAGGACGCCGAGCGCCAGCACGCGCTCTCGGACCGCGGCCTGGCGCCCGTGCAGGACCTGGAGGCCGCGCAGCGCAAGCTGGACGAAGCCTCGCTGCAACTGCGGATGGCCCGCGAGAAGCTGGAGCTGCTGGAGAAGGGCAGCATCCGCGGCTCGGGCGCGGGCGTGGAGTCGGTCGTGCGCTCGCCCATCAGCGGCTACGTGCTGGAGAAGATGGTGGAGACGGGCGACCCCGTGACGCCGCTCTCGACCTACCAGGAAGGCACCGTGCTGATGAGCATGGCCGACATGGGCCACCTCATCTTCCGCGGCACGGTGGACGAGATCGACGTGGGCAAGCTGCACGAGGGCATGCCCGTGGAGATCAAGATCGGCGCGCTGCCCAATGCGCACATCCGCGGCACCGTGTCGCGCATCTCCCTGAAGGCCAAGAAGGCCGAGAACGCCACCACCTTCCCGGTGGAGATCGCGCTCACGCAGACGGGCGGCGCCACGCTGCGCGCCGGCCTCTCCGCCAATGCCGAGATCGTGATCCAGCGCCGCGACCGCGTGCTCACGCTGCCGGAGCGCGTGGTCACCTTCAGCGGCGACACCGCGTGGGTCAACGTGCCGGGTGCGGACGGAAAGCCGCAGCGCCGCGTGATCCGCACGGGACTCAGCGACGCCATCACGGTGGAGGTCACCGGCGGGCTGCGGGAGGGCGAGAAGGTGTTGGAGAAGCCCGAGAAGACCATCGAGTAAGGGGCCCGGCACATGCGAGCCGCGGACCTGTTCGGTCCCTTCCTGGACACGCTGCGAACCCAGCGGCTGCGCACGGCGCTCACCGTGCTGGGCATCACCTGGGGCACCACCGCCGTGGTGGTGCTGCTGGCCTTCGGCGTGGGCCTGGCCGCGCAGATGAAGAAGAACGCCAAGGGCATCGGCGACGGCGTGGTCATCCTCTTCGGCGGCACGACCACGAAGACGTTCAAGGGCTTCCCCGAGGGTCGCCGCATCCGCCTCACGGCCGACGATGCGGACGCGGTGCGCCGCGAGGTGCGCGGGCTGGACGTGGTCACGCCCGAGTACGGGCGCTGGGACACGCCGGTGCGCAACGGCACGCACGTGGGCTCGCCGCTGGTGAGCGGCGTGGAGCCGGTGTTCAGCGACCTGCGCAACGTGATCCCCGAAACGGGCGGCCGCTTCATCGACGGGCCCGACCTGGAGGGGCGCCGCCGCGTGGCCGTGCTGGGCGACGAGCTGAAGACGCTGCTCTTCGGCGACGCGCCTGCCGTCGGCAGGCAGGTGCTGGTGGGCGGCACGCCGTTCACCGTGATCGGCGTCATGCGCAAGAAGATCCAGAACTCGTCGTACTCGCAGCGCGACAAGGACCGCATCTTCATTCCCGCAACAACGTTCCGCTCCGTGTTCGGCGAGCGGCACGTGTCGCAGGTGCTCTTCCGCGTGAAGGACGCAGCGCAGGGCGAGCGCATCAAGCAGGAGGTGTACGGGATCCTGGGGCGGCGCTACACCTTCGACGCCACCGACCACGACGCCATCCGCATGTGGGACACGAACGAGCAGATGAAGTTCTTCAACGCCCTCTTCCTGGGGTTCAACCTCTTCCTGGGCGTGGTGGGCAGCTTCACCCTGGTGGTGGGCGGGATCGGCGTGGCGAACATCATGTACGTGGTGGTGCGCGAGCGGACCAAGGAGATCGGGGTGCGGCGGGCGCTGGGGGCCACGCGCCGCAGCATCCTCACGCAGATCCTGCTGGAGACGTTCGTTATCGTTGCCGTGGGGGCGGTGCTTGGCGTGCTCGTGTCGTTCGGGCTGGTGGCCGCCGCCTCGCTCATCCCCATGCAGGACCAGGTGGGGACGCCCACGATCTCGCCGCTGGTGATGATCGCCACGCTGGCGCTGCTGGGGCTGATCGCGTTCCTGTCCGGCCTCTTCCCCGCGCGCCGGGCTGCCAACCTGGACCCGGTGGAGTGTCTCCGGTACACCGGCTGATCGTCGGCCGATGACGTAGCGGCGTTGGGGATCACGGCTCGCCGGACGGGCCGCTCCGGAGCCCGGTGGCGATACAGCCTGCCACCGGTCTCCTCCGCGGGGTCGGGGAGCCTCCTCCTCCGGGCGGCGATACTGCCTGCCGCCCTCCGTCCGGGGTCTCCCCGCCCGCGGCGAGCCCCGGCAAACCGCCGCCGGGTCTCCCTCGCCACAAGATCGTTCGGGTACGGCGGTCAACCGCACCGGCATCTCCGCTTCCGCCGCCCCTTGTCTCGGCGGAGACGGTGAGGTTCCGCGCCGGACCCCGTCTCTCCCCGGCCGCGATGCACCGCCTGACGTGGCGGCCACAACCACAAGCCGTTGCCGTTAGTCCCCGCAGGGGGACTTTGCGCAGTCGTTGCCGCGGTTTCAACCGCCAGCAACAGCCGCCTTCCGCGGACGACCGACGCGATGCACCCGCACGCCTGACCGCGGGCGGAACCCGATGTCCCCGCGCTCACCCGAAAACGCCCGCCGATGTGGAAGATCCTGCTGGAAGAGTTCTGGGGCGACCTGCGCACGCAGAAGACGCGGGCGCTGCTCACCATGTTCGCCATCACGTGGGGCACCATCGCCGTCGTGCTGCTCCTCTCCTTCGGCGAAGGGCTGAAGCGTGCGGTGGTGAGGGGCCTGAACGGGGCCGCCGCGCCCATGTTCATGATCTACGGCGGCGAGACCAGCACCCCGTTCGAGGGCCTGCCCCGCGGCCGCGACGTCTCGCTGCACGAGGAAGACCTGGACCTCCTCAAGCGCTCCATCGACGAGGTGGAGATGGTGAGCGTGTCGTACGGGCACAACCAGACGAAGCTCAAGGCGGGGAAGATCAGCACCACCACCATGATGGAGGGCGTGGACCCCTCGTTCGAGGAGCTGCGCCGCATGTACCCCGCCGCGGGCGGCCGCTTCCTGGATCCTCGCGACGTAGCCGAGAAGCGCCGCGTCGTGTTCCTGGGCGACTCCATCTCCCTGCTGCTCTTCCCCGACGGCAAGGCGGTCGGACGCACGCTGCTGCTGGACGGCGTGCCGTTCACGGTGGTGGGCACCCTCAAGGGCAAGCTGCAGACGTCCAGCAACAACGGGCCGGACGCGGACCGCGCCATCATCCCCAGCTCCACCTTCCGCACGCTGTACGGACCCACGCGCGTGAGCCACCTGATGGTGAAGCCGCGCGACCCCGCCCGCGCCGAGCAGGTGAAGGCGCGCATCTACGAGGTGCTGGGCAGCCGCTACAAGTTCGACCCGAAGGACAAGCACGCCATCGACATGTGGGACATCATCGAGGACGGCCGCACCAGCCGGCTCATCGGCCAGGGCATCCAGATCTTCCTGGGCGTCGTCGGCGCGCTCACGCTGCTGGTGGCTGGCGTGGGCGTGGCGAACATCATGTACGTGGTGGTCCGCGAGCGCACGCGTGAGATCGGGATCAAGCTGGCGGTGGGCGCGCGCAAGCGGCACATCATGCAGCAGTTCGTGTTCGAGGCGCTGGCCATCGCGCTCACCGGCGGCCTCATCGGGCTCGCGTTCTCGGCCGCGGTGGTGTACGGGGTCGACAACCTGCCCACGCAGGGCAACATGGCGGCAGAGTTCCTGATGCACCCGCGGCTCTCTTGGCCAATCGCCCTGCTCACCGTGGGCATCCTGGCCGCCATTGGCCTTCTCGCCGGCCTCTTCCCCGCCCGCAAGGCCGCCAGCCTCGACCCGGTGGAATCGCTCCGCTACGAGTAGCCGCAGGCCGATCGATGGATGCGAGAGAGGCCGGACACCCCCGCGGGCGTCCGGCCTCTCTCCTTCATCGTCCCATCGGGTCCGTCAGCCGACCTCCACCAGCACGTGCCCGTGCCCCGCGGCTTCCTTCGTGCGCCGCACGGCGATCCGCACGTCCATCCCCAGCGCGTTCAGGAACCGAAACAGCCGCTCGACCGAAAAGCCGGACACGTCTCCCCGCGCGACCTTGGAGACGTCCGGCTGCGCGCAGTCCATCACCTCCGCCGCGGCGGACTGCGTCAGGCCGCGGCGCCGGATCTCCTGGTGGATCGCGCGAGAGAGCATCGCCTTCGCGAGCCGCTCCTCCGGGTCCGGCAGCCCGAGGTCCGCGAAGACGTTGCCGCTGCCCTTCTCGATCATCGTCTCGTCCATGGTGCCTCTCACGGGTAGCTCTGCTTGTAGTGCATCTCGGCGGCCTTGTACCGCTCGCGGATCAGCTCGACCTCGTGCTTCGGCGTCGCGATGCCGTGTGTGGACTTCTTCTGGAACGCGTGCAGCACGTAGATCACGTTCCGGAACCGCACCGTGTACACCGCGCGGTACGTGGCGCGGTCATGGTCTTCCACCACCTCCAGGACGCCCGCGCTTCCGAACCCGCTGAGCGGCTTCGCGTTCGGCGGCGTGTCTCCGAACTGCGCGTCGAGGATCGAACGGCCCACCACGTCCTGAACCTGCTCGGGAAACTGCTTCAGGTCCTTCTTGCTCGACCCGACCCACTCGACGGGCTTCAGCTTCACGCCCCGCGACAGATGAAGAATAGCAGATTCGCTATTGGAAAGGAAGGGTGGCGTTCGACGCATGGGAAGTCGGCAGCGTGGTTGACGAGAGGTTGAGCGCACGAGAGCGCAAAAGGTGCGACCCGCCGTCCACTCTGTCAACCTTCTTGTTGAGCCGTGAAATCATCTTCTCAACGGCTCCCCGCGAATCTACTCAACGCGACCGTCTGTTCGGCTCCAGGAACCCGCCGCCGAAGTCCCAGTGCACGCCGAAGCGGACCCCACGCGAGCCGATCATGCGAGGGGCGTCGCCGGGGCCGCGGAACCACTCCGCGAACACGCCCTGGCCGGCACCCGCGCTGAGCACCGCGCCAAAGCCGTAGGCGCGGGCCAGGTCCGTCCGCCGACGGCTGCGCAGGTGCACGTCGCCGCCGGCGCCGCTCAGGTCGCCCTCCTTCCACGAGTCACGCACGTAGTGGAGCCCCAGGAACCCGTACGTGCGCACGTGCTTTCCCGCCATCCCCGCGAGCAGGTCGACGCCTTCGTCGATCGAGGTGGCCGTTCGCCCCGTCAGCGTCCCGTCCGTCAAGCCGGCGGAGTCGAGCACCGCGCGCCGGTCCGGACGGAAGCTGGCGTAGCTGCTCGCCGTGCGTCCGCCCAGCAGCACGCCGCCATCGATCATCGAGAGCTCGTACCCGGCCGCCAGGTTCAGTCGCGAGTGAAACGAGGGATGGTCGGCCGCCACGCGCCCCACGGCCGCGTACCCGCCGTTGATCATCTGCGCTTGCAAGCCGCCCGGCAGCACCACGAGAGCGAGGAGGAGCCCGATACGTCGCATGGTCGATTCGTGGAGC
>DASRQW010000560.1 GCA_035696245.1 Longimicrobiaceae bacterium
ACCTGGTACAACACCCAGCGCCGTCACTCCAGCCTCGAGTACCTCTGCCCGGCTGAGTACGAAGCACGGCTCGCCTTCACTCCGAAGGCAGCCTAAACCCCGTGTCCACTCCGCGGGGGGAAGTCCAGCGCGTACCTCTCCGCGCTCCAGGCGCATCGCCCCGCGAGGGATGAACGGGGCGCGACGGACGGGGAGGAACCGAGCGCTCCGAAGGCTGCGCATCCTCCGGAGCGAGGATCGCTGCACCGCTCTTCGAGCTTTCGGTAGATAAAGAAGCGCAGGTCCATCCGATGATGAACCAGCGCTCACTCGTCCGCCGAAGCACGCGAGGCGAACCCGCCGCGGGCCACTCTCTCGCCGACGTACAGCCGCGTATCCGGCAGTCTCTCCCGATCCGGAATCATCAAGACTTGCGGCGGGGATACAGAGTCTCGCCCTTCGCCAGCATGGCGATGAACTGCTCGATCTTCCTCGCCCGCGTCTCGGCCTTCTTAACGTTGTGGATGCGGAAGAGGACGGCGTAGCGGTTCTGTCTATCCAGCGCCTCGAAGAACGCCTTCGCGGCGGGGTTCGCGTCCAGCGCGGCCTGGAGGTCGGCGGGCACGGTGGCGGTGCCGAAGGACTCGTAGGCGGCGTCCCACTGCCCGTTCGCCTTCGCGCGCTCCACGGCCGCCAGGCCCGCGGGCTTCATGCGGCCGTCGCGGATCAGCGCCTCGGCCTTGTCGCGGTTGATCTGCGACCACATGCTGCGCGGGCCGCGCGGCGTGAACTTCTGGATGAACGACGCGCCGTCGTACGTCTTCTTCTGCCCGTCGATCCAACCGTGGGTGAGCGCCACTTCCAGCGCCTGCGCGTACGTGCACGTGCGCAGCTCCGCGCCCTTCTTCGCGATCCGCAGCCACACGCCCGGCGAGGCGGTTCCGTGCTCGTCCAGCCACGAATCCCACGACGCGGGGCCGTCCAGCAGCACGACAGGCTTGCCGTCCACCATCTCGGGTCCGGCCTTCACGTCATCCGTGCTCATCGGCGAGATCGTCAGGAGTGTGGATGTACCGGGGGAAACGTGCGATTGCGCGCCGCACTCCGAGTGCGGTGCCTTGTCCGTCAGCCCGCCGGCGGATACTTCGCCGCGAGCTTCCGTACGGTGGTGACGTTTCGCATGGTGGACGGCAGGCCGAGCGCCTTCTCGATCGCGCCGCCCAGGATCTTGGACTCGCTGATCTTCACGCGGCACAGCCAGTAGACCTCGCGTCCGGCGACGGCGAACTCGTCGCGCGGCGTGCCGAGCGCCATCAGCCGCTGCACGGCTTCGGGAGAGGGCGGATGCTTGAGGAAGCAGACGGAGAGCGCGACCGGCTCTGTCTCCGCGAACGGCTGGCAGGCCGCCGCCTCTGCCAGCTCGCGCGAGGTGCGGAGGAAGGTGGCGACCGCGTAGCCCAGCGCCTGCTGGAGGTGCCCCTCGATCTTCGCCTCCAGTGCCGTCGCGTCTTCCGCCGGCGACTCGAAGATGACGTTGCCGCTGGCGATGAACGTCTCCACCTTCGCGAACCCCATCTCCTCGAACAGCTTGCGGAGGTGGTCCATCTTCACGGTATGCCCGCCGACGTTGATCGCGCGGAGGAATGCGACGTATCGCGGCATGGCTGCGGACTCGGTTCGGGCGGGTGGATGCGGTACGGACGCGCGGGTGCGCACCATGATCGCCCGCCCAGCCGTCCGGCGCAAACTCCGGGCGGTGTCGGAGAGCGAATTCGGGGCGCGGTGCCGCTCACGCGATCCCGCCGAAAGGGCCTCACGCGGAGGCGCGGAGAACGCGGAGAACGCGGAGAACAACTCTCTTCTTTGCCGTTCTCCGCGCCTCCGCGCCTCCGCGTGATCATGCTTTTCGGGCGGGCTCGCGTGGCCGGTGCTTTACGTGGGATTGGGTCAGCCCGCCTCGCATCTCCCGTCAGCAGACCTGGGGCAGGCTGCACCCGCCGGCCGGGTCGCGCGTGCAGCAGTTGGTCTCCAGGCGCGACTCCCAGCAGATGAACGGGACGCAGGTGGCGCACGTCGCCACGCCGCTCGCCTGCGCGTGCACGGTCCCGCGCCCATCTGCATCGTCCGCGGCGGGCGCGAAGGTCTCCACCGCCAGGTCTTCGAGGGTCAGCTTCAGCTTGGGCATGATCGCATCTCCCATCCGAGGTTCCGGGCGGGGAAATCTCCGCCGCCCGGCCGAAAACGGATGCAAATCGTTTGCCGACAGACATTTGCACTGATTCCGCAGCCGACCGCATCGATCGCCACCCATCTCCCGAACGGCTGAAGTTCTCCCCGTCCGGCAATCCTCGGCGTGAGAGCATGTCGTTGCGGGCGGGCGGCGTCGAACCGGCCGCGTGACTGGAGATGCTTGTGCCGCCACGGGTCCGCTTCGTGCTTTTGCGGCGGTTGGCAGGCGGGGCCCCGGCGCTCCGCGGACGACGACGGCGGACGGAACGGACGGCAGATGCTGACGCTGATCGAGAACGGAGAAGTGTATACGCCCGATCCCGTGGGCCGGCAGTCCATCCTGCTCACCGACGGCAAGATCGGGAAAGTGGGGAAGGTGGACCGGCGCGCCGTGGAGGCGCTGGGGCTGGAGACCACGGTCATCGACGCGAGCGGGTGCATCGTGATCCCCGGCCTCATCGACCCGCACCAGCACCTGCTGGGCGGCAGCGGCGAGGAGGGCTTCAACACGCAGACCCCGGAGTTCTTCATCGCCGAGATCGTCGCGCACGGCATCACCACCATCGTGGGCGTGCTGGGCGTGGACACCACCATGAAGACCATGCCCGGCCTGCTCGCCAAGGTGAAGGGGCTGAAGGAGGACGGCCTCAACGCGTACTGCTGGAGCGGGGGCTACGCGGTGCCGCCCACCTCCATCATGCAGTCGGTGCGCGAGGACATCATGTTCATCGACGAGGTGATCGGCGCGGGCGAGGTCGCCATCTCCGACCTGCGCGGCATCGACCCCTCGCCTCGGGACCTGGCGCGGCTCGCCACGGACTGCTACGTGGGCGGCATGCTCGCCAAGAAGGCGGGCCTCGTCCACGTGCACGTGGGCGACCGCCCCTCGCGCCTGCAGCCGCTGCGCGACGTGCTGGAGGGCTTCAACGTGGAGCCCTGCTGGTTCTACGCGACCCACATCGAGCGCAGCAAGACGCTGATGCGCGAGGCCATCGCCCTGGCCAAGAAGGGCATGCCGGTCGACATCGACACGGTGGAAGAGGACCTGCCCAAGTGGCTGCGCTACTACCGGGAGAACGGCGGCCCGCCGGACCTGCTCACCATCTCGTCGGACGCGTCCATCAACAGCCCGCGCGTGGTGTGGGAGCAGATCCGGTCGTGCATCCGGGACCACGGCTCCGCGATCGAGGAGGTGATCCCGCACGCCACCCGCAACACGGCGCGCATCCTCAAGCTGGCGCACAAGGGCGAGTTGGCGAAGGGCAAGGCGGGCGACGTGGTGATCCTGGAGAAGGAAACGCTCGAGATCGTCCACGTCCTCTCCGACGGCCTCCAGATGGTGCGCGACGGCCGGTTGGTATGCCAAGAGAAGTTCCTGGAGAACAGCAATCGCGAAGTCCACCTCGTCGGCCAGAAGGACGGCAAGGACTCGGGCGGCGAGGAGGGCGAGGAGAGCTGACGGGCGTCGTCCGACCGCCGGGGAACGGCCGGGCGAGTCGGTAGATGGGCAACGTAGATGCGCGTCGGGAGATGCAGTGTAGGACGGGGGATGCGGGTCGGGAGATGCAGTGCGGGAGATGCCGGCCGGGAGATGCGAGGCGGTAGATCGACAGTGGAGATGGACACGTCTCGAAGCTGCGGATCGCACCGCGTCCTCGGCGCCCCGGCAGATGCGCAGGCGTCGCGGAAGATGCTGGCAGCTGGCGCGGCCCTCGATCCTCCGCTCCTGCCGACGCACAGACGAAACGGCCGCCCTCGCGCTTTCACGGGGGCGGCCGATCATTCAGGCGAGCGGACCCACTGCCGCCGAAGCGTTCACGCAGCCGGAGCGCCGGCCGCGTCCAGCGCCAGGCGCGCGGCGATGTCGCCCACGCGCGTGAACACGTCCGCGGGCGCGTGGGCGGCGAGCGCGTCCAGCCGCGTGAAGCCCCAGCCCACGGCGCCGAATGCGATGCCCTCCGCCCGCGCCGCATCCGCGTCCCGTATCTCGTCGCCGATGCAGATCGCGTTGGCGGGGCGGACGCGGGCGGCGCGGAGCACCTTCCGCAGCACCGGCCGCTTGCCGAACAGCGAGGCGCCGCAGCCGTAGTGGCCGATGAACGCCGCGTTCTCCGGCCCCAGCACCCGCCGCACGTTCGCCTCGGAGTTGGAGCTGACGATCGCCATCTCCACGCCCGCCGACGCGAGGCGGCGGAGCACGTCGTCCACGCCTGCGAACAACGACACCTCCGCGATGTCATCCGCCATCCGCCCTCGCAGGTAGCGCACGACGAGCGGCAGCTTCCAGGCGGGGAGCCGCAGGTGCGCCATCATTCCGCGCGCGTCCAGCCCGCGCAGCCCGTCCGCCGCGCCGTGTTCGATGCGCCGGAACCCGTACCGTTCCGCCGCGTCGTTCACCACGCCCAGGAAGAACGGGGACGAGTCCGCCAGCGTCCCGTCGAAGTCGAAGATCGCCAGCCGGTAAGGCACGCTCATCCGCCGCGTCCGGAAAGAAGAAACGCCCGCTCCACGCGGGCGCCGTTGGGCTGGAAGATAGCCGCCCCGGACGGTTTCTCAAGCTGCGGCCAGCGCGGAAACCTGCTACGCTCGACCGCTATCCCGCTGCAAGGTCCTTGTACCACGCCAGCTGCACCTCGTCCGGAAGCGCCGGGTACGCGAGCCGGTCGATGGCGCCCAGCACGCAGCCCTGGCGCGCATAGAACCGGCACGCCGGCACGTTGATGTTCTGCGTCTCCACTTTCAGCCGCCGGCATCCCCGCTCCCGTGCCCACGTCTCCGCCGCGGCGAACAGCCCGGCGCCGATGCCCTGCCCCCGCGCTTCCGGCGCGACGCGAATGTCCCACAGCAGCGCGAGATCGTCGCGTCCGTCCAGCAACGCGGCTTCGTGCGCGCCGAGCGCGACGGTCGCGCCGCCCACGCGCTCGCCTCTGCCGCGTGCGGCGAAGAATCCCCAGCCGGGGGCGAACCGCGCCGCCCAATCCTGCGGGTGCTCGCCGGGGAGCGCGTCGTAGTCTTTCACGTACGGGCGGTCCACGGCCCGCGGCTGGAGCACGAATCCACCGAGCCCGCTGTCCGGCGCCGCGACCTCGAAGATCTCCGGACTTCGAACGCGCTCGGCACGCCCGCGTACTCCGCGAGCGAGGGAGCCGGCTCGAGGGTGACGTCGATGTGCATCACGCGACGGGTGAGGGTCGGGACCTGTGGCGAAGCGCTACGCGTCCACCGGATCGTCCTTCAGGTCGAGCATGGTGCGCCACACGGCGACCCACTGGCCGGCCTCCTCGGCGAAGACCCAGAGGTCCCGGCCGCTGGAGCGATACCGCTGCCCGTCGCGCTCGTACGTCATCGCGAAGACGAAGCTGGCGACGGCAGTACGGCCCGTGACGTCGATCCGGTGCCCGCTCTCCTCGAAGGCGTGGACCCGCGCGTTCTCGCAGAAATCCGCGAACCCGGCAAGCAGCGCCTCGCGCCCCTCCACATGGCCGGCGAAGGCCGGGTACGCCATCACGACGCCGGGGTGGAAGAGCGGCCGGAGGTCGTCCGGGCGCCCGTCCCGCCACGCCTGGTTAATGCGCCGCAGCACCTCGGCGACCTGCTGCCGGGCAAGCTCCACATCCTCCCGCTCATCCATGGCAGACCTCCTCCTCCGAACGCGGGTCGAGCGAAGGCATCGCGCTTCGGGGCGAGAACCGTCAGCGCTCGGGCAGGAGCGCCGCGAGCGGGCGCACGCGGTCCGGCCCGAGGATCACCAGCGCCTCGCCGTTGTGCGGATGCAGCTGCCACAGCAGCTCGCGGCACCGTCCGCACGGCGGGATGACCTGGCCGCGGCTGCCGACGGCGACGATCATCCGCACGTGGGCCTCGCGCGCCTTCAGCATCTCCGCCACCGCGGCGTGCTCCGCGCAGAAACCCAGGCTGCACGCCGTGTCGATGCACACACCCGTGTAGACGTTCCCCGCCGCGGTGACCAGCGCCGCCGCGACGTCGCCCGCGCGGACGTCCTCGCTCGGCGCGAACGGCCGGGCGAGCGCTGCCGCAGTGGCGATCAGGCTCTCGGGATCCAGGTGAGTCACGGAAGCGGTTGGTTCGGTTCCGGGGGATGCGCATTGTCGCGGAGCGCCGCCGCGGGCAGGACGCCGGTGCGGAAGCGAGCCGTCAGAAGGTGGCGGCGCGCTCCGCGTCTATCGTGTCGCGGATGAGGTCGAGCGTGAGGCGCACGTCCTCGTCAGATGCGGGACCAGCGGGGTTCTGCCGATCCACCAGCGCGCGGTCAATGAGCGGATGCCACCGCGCGGAGAGCCGTTCGCAGGCCCACGCCGCGGCCTGCGGCTTCGGGACCACGTCGCCCGTCGCGAGCGTGTAGCGGATGCGGCAGAGTGAGAGCACCACGTACGACTGGTAGCCGCGCGTGCCCATCGCCCCTGGATGCGCCAGCAGGTCCGCCGCCCAACCCGCGAGCACGCCTCGCATTGCCTGCCGGAGCGCCGCGGGTGTCACCTCGTCGATCAGCGTCGCCGGATCGGGGCCGGCGAGGGTGATGCCCTGCCTGCGCAACGTGTGGCAGTGCACCACCCAGCCCTCGTCGTACGTCGCGAGCTTGAGGCGCTCGCCGCGCCCGCGGTCCAGGATTGCGTGCACCGCGCGCGCCGGGTCGAACCGGCGGAGAGCGGCGAGGGAGATGTACGTGCACTCCAGCTCCGTCGCGCACCACACGTCCAGTTGCGCCAGCCGCTGGTGCATCGCATCCAGCGTTTCGAACGGTTGCCCCCGGACCTCCGTCTCCGTCACGACGACCACGTCCACGTCGCTCGCGCGGTCGAACCCTCCCGCCGCCAGCGACCCGCTCACGTACACGCCCACCATCTCCGTCCCGAGCGCCGCCCGCACGCCCGCAAGCAGCTCATCCAGCAGCGCCGCCACCTCGGGATCACGGGCAGCGATGGATTGGCTAGGCTCCCCAGGCTTGATCATCGCTGATGCGGCGTGCGAACGGCGCGGCTGTGAACGTGCGGCCTCAGATCCAGCGGCGCACGCTCGCCTTGTACGAGCGGTACTCGTCGCCGAACTTCGCCTCCAGATACCGCTCCTCGGGCAGGATCGCGAACCGCTGCACGAGCAGCACGCCGACCGGGAACAGCACCAGCGCCCACGTCACTCCGAACCAGCACGCGACCGCCAGGTAGAGAGCCCCCAGCCCCACGTACATCGGGTTGCGCGTGAACCGGTACGGCCCCGCGATCACCAGCGCCGTCGACGGGCGTACCGGGATCATGCTGGTATGCGCACGCCGGAAGCTCCCCAGCGCAGGCGCGAACACGGCGACCGCCACGATCAGGAAAACCACCGCCAGCGTCCGCGCGGCGGCCACGGGCAGGTCCGCGAGCGGCCAACGGAGCTGGAGCAGCAGCCCGGCAACGAGAGGAACGGCGTAAAAGAGCGGCGGCGGCACGAAGACGCCGGCGTGGTCGCGCGTGGCTTCGGACATGGTGGCCTCTTGGTGGATGTGGTGTCGCCCCCCGTGCGATGCCACCGCATGAGCCCAGCAAACGGAAGCCATACGTCAGCTGCCGGAGCCGAACAGGATCAACGCGCGCGTATGAGGGGCGTCGGAAATGACGGCCTAGCCCCCGAACGAATGCCAGTTGAAATACAAGCGGTGGAGCAAGCGAGACACGGTCGCCATTGCCAACTGAATACTAGAGCAGTTGGAGGATGGACTTAGACCTGCAATCGTGTAAGCAGTTCCACCCCTCCGAATTTGTGGAAGGACTTACCTTTTGGACATCGACCTGCCATATCTGCGCTCATTGCACGGCATATGGCAACGATGAGCATACAGCCCTCCATAAACATCTGCAAATCACGACCACCAGATGACCATACATTAATCGACAATGGGTCGCACTTCCATAGATCTAGGAGAGCAAACAGGTTCTCCGGATGTTTTGGGCGGGCATGGTAGGGAAACCAAACTCCAAATGCTAATTGGTAGTTGGCGCTATTGCGCACCTGAGACAACCATGAGCCACCACTACTCCGCCCATTGTGGGTCAGGATCTGCTCCAGTTCAATGAGCTTGGCAGCTACCTGCTGAGCGGCGGGGGTTACCGCAGAACTCTGCAGAATGCTCGTTCTCAAAAAACAGAGTAGCTCGGCAAACATGCTCCACATTGCCCCATGAGACCCTCCACCTCCACCCGAACGCTGCTCGATTGAAATTAGCTTCCCAGGAGTGTCGACAATGCAGCCGTATTGAGCAACGTTTAACGTCACCGCACCACGCGTCCCATAAAGTTCAGCAACAGAATGCAGACTTCGCAGGGCGGTGGTGTCCAATTGCGTACAACTCCGACTGAACATTCTGAGTAGAGCGTGCGCTGCAAAGAAGGCTGCATAATAAGATCGAATCAGCAACCATCCACCGGCCTTTGGCAGCACCGTACTTGCTTCTAGTCCTTCAAGCGACTCAAAAGCCGCAGCCGACATCCGGCTACAGTCCGCCGCCAAGGCAGTTGTGATCTGCTTAGCTAACGTAAACCTCAATATGGCGGTCCCCGGCTTAAGGGGATCGTAGATCTGATACTCTCCATGTGCCACCCAGGCAGCAAGGCCGCGGGACTGATGGCCGGAAATTTCGTTTAGACCCGGCATCCAATAAGGTCTTAAAACATCGACTAAGAGTGACATATTCAACCCAAACTACAACGTGAAATCTTCCTTGAGTGCCTTCGCAAGAACTGCGTGAAGTTCTTTAAGCGAGCCGCCGGGATTCTTGAAAGTATTGGCTTTCAGTCGGCTGAACATAGGTTCCAACACGTCGAAGAACTTTCTCTCTTCGTATATCGCGCCAAAGCGGTCTTTTACGCGCTGCGCAACATCCGGGAACAATAGCATAACACCACGAAATACTGTTGAATTAGTGATGTTAGGTGACATTTCAGAGGTACTCGCACCTACCACAAATGCAGCCAAGTAGGCACGGAGAGCATTATACACCACTTCTGTGTCGTTGTCTTTGAAGACACTAATCAGCGGCTTGATAGCCGCGTTAAACGTTACACGGGACAGCCTGCCACTCGTCCGAGCGGATGGACTCATAAACCCAAGTAGGGGGCTATCTGGACTATCAGCGAACCGGTCAAACAGCTCCCCAAGTAATTGCTCGGTATCATTCTCGTAATCCGCGAGTTTTTTGATGTCCAGCAGCAATTCGTTAGGAACGGGACGTTGCTTAGTATTGATATCAATAAACAGACGCGACTCGTCCTGGCGCGTAAGTCCGTTATAGATCACAACCGGAACCCGGAGAGCAGTTTTCGCAAATGAGAATCCGTATACGCGATGCTGCCCGTCAAGTACGAGAAACGCCTTTTTACTATCGCGAAACTGCAGTGTCTTTCCCCGTCCGACGATCTCCAAGTCAGCATCGGGTTGCGCGGAGAGCACAATCGAACTTGGAATGGTTCCGAACCCACTGTCGATGTAGCTCGCTATTTGGGTCGCACGGTTCTGATCGAGTACCCTTTGAAAGCCGGCCTGTGGGTCTTCTTCGCGGGTGGTCACGAAACAAGTGCGCGACAAGACATCGCTAGGCATAGTCAACGTGTAGAACCGGTGATTGCCCTGGGTCACGAGACTCACCGAATAGCGCAGCATCCCATCTGGAGCTTCATCCATATGATCCTCGAAGTGTCTTTGGTCTGTTGATAGGGCAACTGCGGTAAGGTAGCGATCGGCACAGCTTAGTTCAATAACTCCACCGTGCAGTTGTACGATGCACGAGGCAGGGAATTCGTGAGTATGGCTGTGGGCTCCCGGCTAACGCCGAGAGCCCACAGCGGAGAACGGTACAGCTACACAACAAGCTGGATAGGCTTACCTCACCCGCACTCGCTGAAGCCGCAGGCGTGGCACTTCATGCAGCCTTCGGCGAACTCGAGCTGGCTCTTGCACTCAGGGCAGGTGCCCATGAAGGTCTCGCCCGCGTCGTAGGTCGGGAAGACGAGCTGCGGCTCCGGCGCGAACACCACGTCGGCGGCGCTGGTGGCCTCGCCGACGGCGAGCTCGGGGATCAGCTCCTGCTGGATGCCGGCGCGCTCCTGCTCGCGCAGCCCGATGGCCTGCGCGATCGCGTCGGGCACCGAGTGCACCTTGTTGGCGCCGAAGCCGATGGCGCGGTCCGACGAGATGCCGCGCATCTGGGTGAACACCTCGCTGAGCGGGATGCCGAAGCGCAGCGCCAGCGAGATCAGCCGGCCGATGGCCTCCACGTCGGCCATGGCGATGCTGCCCGCCTTGCCCAGCGTGGCGAACACCTCGAACGGCTGCCCGTCGGTGTCCTCGTTGATGGTGACGAACACGTCGCCCAGCGGCGAGGTCATCTTCCGGGTCGTGCCGCGCAGCACGTCCGGCCGCTTGCGCTTGCCGCGGCGCGTCTGCGTGGCGGCCGCCTCGGCCGCGGCCAGGCGCTCGCGGGCCGTCTTCAGCTCGGCCTCCATCTTGGCGAGCTTCTCCTGCGCCTGCACCAGCGAGCCCTCGGTCTCCTTCTCGGCGCTGGACTTCTTGGTGGCGCCGGTGGTGAGCGGCGCCGCGTCGCGCGAGCCGTCGCGGTACACCGTGATGCCCTTGCAGTTGAGCTTGTACGCCAGCTCGTAGATCTCGCGCACGTCCTCGACCTTGGCCTCGTGCGGGAAGTTCGTGGTCTTGCTGATGGCCGAGTCGCAGTGCTCCTGGAAGGCCGCCTGCTGGCGCACGTGCCACGCGGGCGTGATGTCGTGCGCGGTGACGAACGCCTTCTGCACGTGCGCGGGCACCTCGGGGAAGTGGATGTGGCCCTCGCCGGCGATGCGCGCCATCAGGTCTTCGGAGTGCCAGCCCTCTTCCTTGGCCATGCGCAGGAAGTCGGCGTTCACGTCGGGCATCAGCGCGCCGGCCTGGTTGCGCATGAACGCCACGGCGAACAGCGGCTCGATGCCGCTGGAGCAGCCGGCGAAGATGGAGATGGTGCCCGTGGGCGCCACCGTGGTCACGTTGCAGTTGCGCAGCCGGCGCACGGGGCGGATGCGGTCGCCGTTGGGCGCGCGCGCCGCCGTGTCGTCGAGCCCCCAGATGGAGCGCTCCCACTCGGGGAACGTGCCGCGGATGGAGGCCAGGTTCTCGCTCTCCTTCTTCCCCTCCTCGTCCATGAACTCCATGACCCGGCGGCCGATCTCGATGCCCTCGTCGCTGTTGTACGGCACGCCCAGGCGCACCAGCAGGTCGGCGAAGCCCATCACCCCCAGCCCGATGCGGCGGATGCGGTGCGCCAGGTCGTGGATCTCGTCCAGCGGGTACTGGTTGGCGTCGATCACGTTGTCCAGGAAGTGCGTGGCCAGGCGCACCACGCGGCGGTACTCCTTCCAGTCGATCTTCTCGTACCAGGGCGCGTCGGCCGGCTTGTCGTCGCGCACGAAGGCGCCGACGTTGACGGAGCCCAGGTTGCACACGTCGTACGGGAGCAGGGGCTGCTCGCCGCACGGGTTGGTGGCCTCGTACGAGCCCAGGTGCGGCACCGGGTTGTAGAAGTTCGCGCGGTCGATGAAGAACACCCCCGGCTCGCCGGTGCGCCACGCGTTCTTCACCACGCGGTCGAACACCTCGCGCGCGTCCAGGCGCCCCACCGCCTCGCCCGTGCGCGGGTTCACCAGGTCGTACTCCTCGCCGCGCTCCGCCGCGTTCATGAACGTGTCGGTGATGGCGACCGAGATGTTGAAGTTGGTGATCTTGGTGATGTCCTGCTTGCAGTCGATGAAGTGCAGGATGTCCGGGTGGTCCACGCGCAGGATGCCCATGTTGGCGCCGCGGCGCGTGCCGCCCTGCTTCACCACCTCGGTGGACGCGTCGTACAGCGACATGAAGCTCACCGGGCCGCTCGCCACGCCCGTGGTGCTGCGCACCAGGTCGCCCTGCGGGCGGATGCGGCTGAACGAGAAGCCGGTGCCGCCGCCCGACTGGTGCACCATCGCCATCGACCGTAGCGTGTCGTACACGCCGCTCTGGCCGTTGCTGAGCGCGTCGTCCACCGGGAGCACGAAGCAGGCGCTGAGCTGGCCCAGCGGGCGCCCGGCGTTCATGAGCGTGGGCGAGTTGGGCTCGAAGCTGCGCTGCGTCATCAGCAGGTAGAACTCGCGGGCGAGCGCCTCCACGTCGTCGGCCGTCGCGCCGTACTTGGCGTCCTCGGCGGCGATCACGCTGGCCACGCGCCAGAACATCTCCTCCGGCTCCTCCACCGGGTTGCCCGTCTCGTCCTTCATCAGGTACCGCTTGGCCAGCACGATCCGGGCGTTGTCGGACATGTCGGCGCGCGGGAGGTCTGCCGGGGCGATGGGGCGGACCACGGGGGACGGGGCGGCGGAAGGGTTCATCGGGGGAGACTCCTTGGCTTGGTAGAGGCTGTAAACCACGTCCGCGGAAGGGGAACCGCCACTTCTGGGAGCGTGTGCCGCCTTGCGGCGGCAGGCACTACATGTAGGGGAATCCGAATGTACACCCCCTAGCCGTAGTGGTCAAGAACGTTGTGGACGGGGCAAACGGCGTGCCCGTCCGGCCGCTTTCCGCGCCCGATTCCGGCCCTGCGCGGACGGTGCGGACGACTAAAACTCCGTCCACACCGGGCTTACGGAGACGGGTTGAGAAAGTGCTTTCGGCGGGGTCGCTGCGGGGCGGACGAGGCGCGGCCCCGGACGGGTCCGGGGCCGCGCGAAAGAGGCCAGTCGGGTGCGGCGAGGTGCGCCTAGAAGTCTGTTGAAAATCGGGTGCTCAGAATCCGAGAACTGTGCTCACAGGCGATCTCGGGTCG
>DASRQW010000561.1 GCA_035696245.1 Longimicrobiaceae bacterium
GATCGAGCGGGCAGGCGCCGGCGTCACCTGCCCGCCGGAAAATGCGGAGGCGCTCGCCGCCGCCGTCCGCCGCCTGTACGCGATGCCCGCGGACGAGCGCGAGGCGATGGGCGCCGCCGGCCGCGCCGCCTACGAGACGGAGTATTCGCAGCAGGGCGCGCTGGACCGCTACGAGCGCCTCTTCGCCGATGTCGCCGCCCGCCGACCGTCGTCCCAGACGAGCGCGGCCGGAGCGGCCTGACGGCGCCTCCATGCGGCAGTCGGTGGATGGCATCGTCGCCGCGATTCATCGTCGGGCGACAGCCGTTGGGGTGGCGCGGAGGACGGGAGATGAGCATCCGCGCATCCGCCGAACCGCCGACGCGACGGGCGATGTCGGGTGGATGGAATCGAAAGATCGAAGTAGCCGGCGCGGCATCCACCGTTCTGGCCGTGAAGCCATCATCGCGCGCGTCCGATGCCCGTCGAGCGGCGGACGGCGGACGCAGAGAGGATCTTGCCGTGGAACGCATCTACCTGTCGCGGCCCTACATGTCGGGGCACGAGCTGCCGCTGGTGCAGGACGCCTTCGCCAGCAACTGGATCGCACCGCTGGGCCCGCACGTGGACGCCTTCGAGCGCGAGTTCGCAGAGGTAGTGGGCTCGCCGCACGCGGCGGCGCTCAGCTCGGGCACGGCGGCGCTGCACCTGGCGCTGATGCTGGTGGGCGTGGGCGCGGGCGACGAGGTGGTGGTGAGCTCGCTCACGTTCTCGGCGAGCGTGAACCCGGTGCTGTACCTGGGCGCCACGCCGGTGTTCGTGGACAGCGAGCGCGGCTCGTGGAACATGGACCCGGCGTTGCTGGAGCAGGCCCTGGCCGAGCGCGCCGCCGCCGGCCGCACGCCCAAGGCGGTGGTGCTGGTGCACCTGTACGGCCAGAGCGCCGACATCGCCCCGGTCGCGGAGATCTGCGACCGCTACGGCGTGGCGCTGGTGGAGGACGCGGCCGAGGCGCTGGGTGCCACGTACCACGGCCGCGCGCCGGGCACGTTCGGGCGGGTGGGCATCTTCTCGTTCAACGGCAACAAGATCATCACCACGTCCGGCGGCGGCATGCTGGTCTCGGCAGATGCGGGGCTGGTGGAGCACGCGCGCAAGCTGGCCACGCAGGCCCGCGACGCCGCGCCGCACTACCAGCACAGCGAGATCGGCTACAACTACCGGATGAGCAACGTGCTGGCCGCCATCGGCCGCGGGCAGCTGAAGGTGCTGGAGGAGCGCGTGCAGGCCCGCCGCCGCAACTTCGAGTTCTATCGCGAGGCGCTGGGGGGGATGCCCGGCATCGACTTCATGCCGGAGGCGAGCTGGGGCCGCCACACGCGCTGGCTCACCTGCATCACCGTGGACCCGGAGCTGTTCGGCGCCGGCCGCGAGGCGCTTCGCCTGGCCTTCGAGGCCGAGCAGATCGAGGCCCGCCCCGTCTGGAAGCCCATGCACCTGCAGCCCATCTTCGCCAAGTACCCCGTCTACGACACCGGCGTCGCGGCGGACCTCTTCGACCGCGGCCTCTGCCTCCCCTCCGGCTCCGACCTCACGCCCGACGAGCTGGATCGCGTGGCGGAAGTAGTCCGCCGCGTCGCCGCCCCGGCGATGGCGGGTTGATGAGCCACTGAACGCTCGGACAGATGAAGAGAAAGGGCATCCGCGCGGCGGGTGCCCTTGTTTTGCCGCGATTTAGGCACTGGTGGGTCGGGAAGGCGCCCCCTTCCCCCAACCCCCCCCCCTGCAAGCGGGAGAGGGGAGTTTTTGTGGCGCAGCAGCAGGACTTGTTGCGATCCACCTCCTACGCCAAACACCTCCACCGCGCATTCGAATTCTCCCCTCCCCCAGGCAGTTTTGGGGGAGGGGCCGGGGGAGGGGCCCCTCGCCGCA